>NZ_JBMNDR010000009.1:136194-142757 GCF_052543235.1 Streptomyces sp. SAS_272
CGTCGACGCTGCTGCGGCCGCTGGAGTGACGGAGGGCGACGCGCGTGCGGCGGGCCCACTGAATCCAGGTCTCCTGGCCGCGGGTCGGCCCCGACCGCGTTATGGGCGTTTGACCGCCTCCGCGAGCCTCGCGACGTCGGGCCGGACCTGCGGCCTGTCTACTCCAGCAACTCTGATTGGATCCGGTCCCAGCTCGGCCGCGGGCTGTCGACCGGATGCACGATGGTGAGGAGGCGGCCTTCGAGGAACGCGTCGAGCCGGTCAGCCGTTGGAGAGTCCAGCCGGCGGCGCTGGGCCCTGTGGTCCAGGGGCAGGCGCTCTCCCAGGACGCCGAGCAGCACCTCTTGGCGTGCCGGGCCGACAGCATCGCCGCGGATCCACCGGCCGCGGACCTCAACGCCGGAGAACGTGCCGAGTGTGTCCTCACGGCCGAAGGACCGGTTCATGGCTGCTTCGACCAGCGGTTCGGCCCGCCTGATCGCCGCCTCAGGGTAGGCCCCGGCTCCATCGGCCGGACCCTCACCGCTGGACTCGGGTATGTCATCAGGCCAGTTCAGGAGGGGTTCCTCCGGTTCCAGGTTCGGGCGTCGGCGGGGATCGGGCCGGGGAACACGGAATCGCCAGGGAGTTGCGCCGCCCGGGGTGTCGATCCACCCAGTGCTGAGCCCGGCCGTGGCCGGGGAGTCGTCGGGGAGGAAGATGTCGACGTAGACGCCGCCCGTGCCGAGCCAGACCCAGCTCATGAAGTAGGCGTGATCGTCGTGGTCGACGGACCACTGCGCGAGCTTCTCCAAGCGGGTCTTCTGCGGCTGGGTGCCTTTGCCGGCAGGGAACATCTGCTGGTGGTCGCGGCGGCGGCCCCGCGCCTCTCCGGCGAGCGGACCGGCGGCAAGGTCGTACAGCAGGTCCGGCCGCACACCCTTCTTATCGTAGGTGCCGACTAGTTTCCCGGGCAGGACGTCGAAGCTGCTGAGCCCGTTGGCCCCTGGCTCCCAGTCGAAAAGGGCCTCGCTGACAGCGGTCATCACCCCAAGGCCGGTGCACTCGCTGACGAAGCGCCGGATGTGGAGGGAGCTGGAGTCGAGGGCGGGACAGTCGACCCCGAGCGGGCCAGTACCCGGGCTGCCGGCGATATAGCTGAGCAGGAGGCTGATCTCGTGGTCGCGCACACGCTGATCGACCGTCTTGCGCAGGTCGCAGGCAAGGGCGTTGATGTTGACCACAGCAGCCAACGACACCGGCAGAGAGCCCTGCCCGATCTCGACGGCCTGGACAGCGTCAGCGCCAGCCGTGCCCTTCTCAACCGTGAAACGCCACACCCGGGCACGCACCGTACTCATGGGGGAAGCCTATGGCCGCCATCCGCCGGTGCGGACCTCTGGTTCCGTAGGACCCTGCAACGCGCTGGTCTACGCGGCATCCCCGATCGACACCGGGTGCCGGACAGCCTTCTTCACGTCCATCTCGACCGAGACCCGGTCCTTGCCCTCCGCCTTTGCGTACGCCGTCACCTTCATCTGGAACTCCGCGGAGGCGTCGAACCAAGGCTTCCACGACTCCGCGCTGTAGGGCAGGTCCTTGACCGCGTCGTTCGCCTCGACGGCAGCGCGCTCCAGGTCGATCAGGTCATCGAACGAAATAGCGGTCACGTCGAAGGATCCTACGTCCGGCCACGGCAAGGCCGGTCCCTCCCCTCCGTGGTCGGCGAGCCGAACCAATCGGGTTGCGCGGTCCCCTTTCCCTGCCCGATCCTTCTAGGTTCGCCACATTCACATCTGAAGGGCCGCATCGGTGACCTCGACGACCAACGACCCCCTCGCCGCGCTCCAGGCCGTGGACCCGCGCGTCCTGCATTTCACGCCGTTCGGCCTCGGCGGACCCATGCGGCCCCAGGACGCCGCGGACTATCAGCAGCGCCTGATCAGCAACCTGGTCCTCGCCGACGACGTGGCACAGACGACCCGCCAGAAGTTCGAGCAGCTGTGCGCCGGCTACGCCCACGGCCTGTTGTGCTACGACCTGTTCACGCTGGTCTCGGACGCCGCCAAACTGACGCTGGAGCAGGCGCTGCGGGACCGGCTCGCCGCCCACCACAACGGCACCATCACCGCCCGGAACCAGGCAGGCAGCGAGCGCCAGATCGCCTACACCAGCTATGCAGACTTCCACGATCAGTACAAGAGGCTCCGCAAGCCCGAGATACGGATGGGCAGTTCGAACACCTGGACCCCGTTCAACGGAATGCTCGACGGACTGCTGAAGTGGGCGCGGCGAGAGGGCCTGCTGCGTGGCCAACGAAACCGCGGGATCGAGAGGGCGAAGAAGAACCTGCGGAACGTCACCGCCCACGGCATGTTCCACCTCCTCACTCCCGTCGACGTATACAGGGATCTGTCCGACCTCGCGGAGATCATCAACCATTTGTGGGGCCACGCGACACCGGGAGGCCGGCTCTACCCGGCACCGATCCCGCGCGACGTGGTCGCCATCCGGTGGAACACCACCACCGGCTCCGTGAGGGCCGGGCACGCAGCCCAGCTCGCCGACCAGCAGGAGCAAGAGGAGGAGGACGGATTCACCTTCGTACTCGTGCGCGCGGTCTTCTGGCCCGGGGAGCGAGAGGATCCCAATTTGATGGAGTACGACGCCCGGAACGCCACCACGCACTTTCCGGCGGAGTACCTGTGGGGCCCCGGCAGCCGCACGCAGGCCATCGCCTGGCTTGAGCAGGAAGCGCCCGAGCCGGACAGCTGCGACAGCCTGGACCAGGTCTTCGTGATCCGCGTCCACGACGACCGCATCCACCTTCCGATGTACCCAGGCGTCGCCGCGGCGCTCCTGCCCGCGGAGCAGCAGGGATCCTGGTACGCGGTCCGCGCCGACGGCCCGGCCGAGGTGTTCGCACACGCGCGCGCCGCGTCGACTGCCGCAAACGGGCATGACCGGACCGGAGAGTGCGAGCGGTGCCCTGTGGAAACCATCGCCAGCGGAGACCTCGTCACGGTCCTCCGAGCCGCGCGGGACGCCGGCGCCGACATCAGTCCGCTGACGACGCCCGACGTGCGCACCCCGTTCGCCGACCTGATGGCTCCCCGGTCGGTCGCCGCCTCGCCCTGACGTGAGAAGTCCCGCCCGGGTCTATCGCCGTCGGGGACGGGGGCGGGATGCCGTCGCTACCGCCATGGCCTCGGCCTGGTGGACGATGACGTTGACCGCGCCGTACGACCGCTCCACGTGCCCGTCCAGGAGGACGACGGAGGCTTCCAGCAGGATGCGGCGGAAGCGTTCCCGCACGGGTGGGGGAGAAGACGAGGCTAACCATGCCGCTCGCGTCCTCCAGTGCGCCGAGGGCGACACTGTTCGCGGTGGGCGGGCGCTGGAGGTATTTGGCAAATCCGCCGAGTTTGCCTCACAGCCGAATACGGCCTCCAGGCCGTGCCCACGCCATGGTGGATCCAAGGTCACCCGGTCCACGACGAGCAGCCCGGAGCCGACGTACTCAAGCAACTCGCTGACTTCGCTGGTGAAGGAGCCCGTCTCGGGATCGAGGAGGACCTGGGCCGGTCTAATACAGCTCCTCCGACTCTTGCTCCATAGCCCGGAACGCATTCCGGCCGCGGTCGAGGTGGACCCGGTAGAACGTCATCGACCCCACGGTGGCGTCCTCGACCGTGCACGCGGGGCACTCTACGGTGACGCAGTTGCCCGTGGCCGCCGGCCCCTGGCCTCCGTCGTGCATACGCCGACGATGGAGGACGGACACACTCCACCGCTCCAGCGTGTCGGCCTGCGGGGTGTCCCAGAGCTCGTCGTCGTAGGAGATGTGCAGGTACAGGTCGGAGGGATCCCCTGGAAGCTGAGGCCGCTTACTCACCCGGCAAGGTCCTGCACGATGGCTTCAAGGACAGCACCCGAACCCTCGATGGGCGTGGGCATCACGACACCGATCACCGTTCTGTGCACGGCACCGCCCGACAGCAGCGACGGCTCGGGGTTCTTGGTCACGATCCGCAGGAGCCCGTGTCCGGGAGCCCCCTCGATCCGGTAGCCGGGTTGGAGGCGAGAGAGCCATCCGTGGTCCACTGCCACCGCGGCGCCGCGCAGCGCGCCGATACGCAGGCCGCGGGTCACCCAGGCCGACCAGGCGACCTCGCTCCAGTCCGCGCCGTCGGCCTGGTCAGGAATGACGTCTGAGAGGTCGGGGTGCTGCTCAGCCACCCAGCGCGAGGGCTGCGCTTTGCGGAGGACCCACTGCCCGTCCCTGCCGACCTCGGCAGGGACGAGCCCTGGGGTGAGGCGCATGTCGAGAGCGACGTGGCCGTCGGTGATCCGGTCGCCGTGCACCCAGACCTTGTCCTTATTGACGACCCAGTCGCAGAGTCGCTCCATTGACGCTGTCACTCGTTGTGCTCCCAGGAGAGATCGTTGCCCTTCCACAGTAGGGCGGGGAGCACGGAAAGCCTCTCTCAGACGACCTTTCCGCCTGCGGCCGACGCGAAAGCCACGCTCCGGGCGAACAGCCCCGCGTGACCATCGCACGCGTAGAAGCGGCGGCCGTCATCGGAACCGGCGCAGGGCTCGAACCACAACACGGCGGTATGCCTTCACGAGTGGTGGTCACAGTCGTGGGGGTCGGTTATCAGATCCGCCAATCCCATGAGCGCGTGAGTCAAGCGTGGAGGCTAGCCGCCGACCGTCACGTGCTGCGTTGCGGGTCGGGCGCGAGTGTGATGGTCATCCAGGGCGCCGCCGCCTCGCGGTAGCTGTGTCCGACCGGGACCAGTTCGGCGCTGCGGGTGAGGCTGAAGATCGTCACCATGATCATGTCCGAGCCGTCCGCGACAGAGGTGAGCTGGGTGCGGCAGCGCTGGCAGGATCCTCGGTGGAGAGTCGGCCAAGTGGAGAAGTAGGCCGGCTCTCCTGCCGGGCCCGTCCACTTCAGGGCGTCCCTGTGGAAACCGACCCAGGCCATCGCGGGAGAACCGGACAGGCGCGTGCAGTGCTCGCACGAGCACGTTTCCCTGTCAAGTCCTTGTGTTCACGACTTGTGCCTCCTCAGCATGGCGGCGCGCGGTGGTGGCTGTGGAAGGGATGGGACGGCCACCCAACGGTCTGGACGAGCAGTTCCTGTCAGGTCGACTGTGCCTTGTTCACCGGCGTGATGTAGGCCGCTTCGATGAAATTGATGAACAGGTCCGCGTTCCCGGTGCCGAGCATGTTCCCCATGCGGCGGAACATGTGGCGGGCGGCTCTCAATTCATCGCTGATGGACCCGATGCTCCACTCACCCAGATTCTTCGTAGCCGTCCGGAATTCTCAACGTCCTGGGATGTGGTCTCACGCTTTCGTCTCGGCAGGCATCGATGGCCAGAATTCGTCTAGGAAGTAGCCCAGCGCCTTTCTGGACTCGCTCCGGTTGAGCATCCCGTGGACTGTCCTTGGACTGCCGCGCGGCACTCGCAGAGTTCTCCGTCATCCGCGCTGAGCATGACCGCGGCGGGCCCCGGCCCGGGAGTTCGCGCCCTGCTCGCGGGCGAGAACGGGATGCCGGCCGGGGCCATCGAGGAAGCAGGTGACGTTGCCGACCAGCGGACGGGCGGTCAACCGGCCGTGCTGTGCTCGGTCTCCGGCACCGACGGCAGCCAGTGCACGGCGTTGTCGCGGAAGGACGCGTGGATCGGCACGAGGTCTGGGCCGCTGGTGTCGTCGAGGGCGGTGACGTTGATGCCAATCTCTGGGATGTCGCTGTCGATCGCCGCGAGGCGGCTGCCGCAGGTCGGGCAGAAGCCGCGTTTCGCCTCGCCTTCGAAGGTCTCGTACCAGGTTGGCTCGCCGCCCTCACCGGTCCAGGTGACCGTCTCGAATCCCACCCACCACATCACTGGTGTGCCGCCGAGCTTTTGACAGTGGCGGCAGACACAGGTGTGGGGGAAGACGGCCGGACCTCGGGTTGTGAAGCGGATGCGGCCGCACAGGCAGCCGCCGGTACGTTCCCCGGCTGTTTCGGCTCCCTGGGCGTCGGCGGCGGGGGTGGCGTTCATAAGGTGATCTCCCGGGCACAATGGGCAAGTTGGGCCCATCAGTGTGCCATCGCTTCCATGATCGCCAGGACGCTGTTGGCGGCTCTGGCGTGGCCCCGGCCGCGTGCGCCGATTGCAGAGGCGTCACGGGCCGGGCGACGAAACCGCGGCTCAGGGGCGTCCGAGGGCGCGGACGGTCCATCCGGCGTCGCGCCAGGTGCCTGCGTTCAGGGTGCCCCCGCCGTCGATGACGCGCGGGGTGGCGGTTCGGGCGGCGACGCGGGGCGGGTCGATACGGGCGGACGAACAGCTGCGACAGCCGGGGGACATCGTCGCGGTCCTGCCGACCCCGAGCCCACCTTCACCGCGGCGAGGGTGGCCCACAGGCGTTTCTCGGCCCGCTCGCGGTTGCCGGAGACCAGCCGTTCCAGCACGGTCACCCCGGGCAGCACCACCTTCTTGTCCACCAGGCGTTTGGTCGCGAGGTCGAGCAGCAGGGTGGGGGGGGGGGGGGGGGGGGGGGGGGGGGGGGGGGGGGGGGGG
>NZ_JBMNDR010000009.1:142767-144737 GCF_052543235.1 Streptomyces sp. SAS_272
TAGATCCGCCGGCCGTGGGCGCCCTCGCCGCAGGAACGGCGTTTCCACTTCGTGTACCCGTAGCCCTCGGGGATCTGCTCCTGGTGGTCCCAGCGGGCCTCGCCGCTGCCGTACCCGGCGAACGCGGCCGGCTCCAGCCCGAGCTGCTCGGCGACGTAGGCGACCACCCCGGCGGGCACCTCTTCGGGGTTGTTCAGGGAGGTGCCCAGGTAGCGGATGGTGCCGAGCTGGACGGCCCAGCCGATCCGGTTCCGCGCGCAGCGGGTGGCCATCGCCCTGCGGCGCGCGGTCTGATCCAGCAAGAAGGACCCGGCGAGCTGTCCCTCGTCCGGGTCCTCGGTGAAGTGGCCGAAGCGCCTGCGCTTGTTCCTCGCTCAGAAAGTTGGTGGGCACCGCCCGCTCCTTGATCGTCAGTGTGATTCGCGCGCGACAGTGCCAGGTGACCTGGCGGAGCGTGAGACGATCCCCGATTCCAGCCCAGAGCATCACCCGACGTGATAGACGCGGTGGCCCTGACAGCGGCGGCCCCGGTGGTGCCCCACCGGGGCGCTACAGTCTCCGCATTCATGCAGATCAGAAGGAGGGGACATGGGCAGACGCTGGGGGGTGGCCTCCATAGCCGTGCTTGCGCTCACGACCGGCTGCGGAGCCGAGGTGCAACGCGGGGCCAACGCCTACGACTACGCGGCTGGATATCTGAGCGGACAGACCGAGCAGAGGGCCGGCGGAGACAAGACCGCCGGGTGCGGGAAGCAGTTCCAGGACTACGAAGCCGCTATGGACGAAAGCCCGAACGCAAAGGTGCGGGAGTATTTCACCCAGGGCTGCGCCGATGGCTTCGACGGAGTTGACCCGGCCATGTGGCCCGAAGGCCAAGCCAAGCCGTAACCCGCACCCGGCAGCAACGGCGGCCACGCGGACTCCCGCGCGCCCGAGCCCCGATCCCCCAGTCGGGACTCGTACCGGCCGCCCGTCCTCGAACGCCACCGAGACGGCCTCTGCTAGCGGCCGCAGGTACTCGCCCGTGGCATCCCGCCAGCCCACCTCGAAACCGTCCATCTGCCACAGGCCCCGCCCACTCCAACTCGCGCAGCCCCATGGACATCACTGTGCAGATCCGCAGGGACTGCGCAGACCGAACGGGAACCCCGCGTCCCCGTGATCGCGGGGCGCGATGGCCACCCCAGCGCTGCGACAGATGAAACCCCTCGCCCTTTCCGGCCACGGAGTGCATCCTGATCAGTTATGCCTCGCACTCGACAAGGGGAAGCGACGTGACCGATACTCTCCAGCCGGACCCAGAGATGCTGGGCGCGGCCATGATTGGCTACTACCAGGCTGTGCAGCGATTCCTGCGGGACGCGACGCGGGTGACCGCGCACGAGGATGGCTTCTCCGCCCTTGCCTCCGCGACGGAATGCCTGTTCTGGGCGTGCTCACTTGAAGAGCAGATGCGCGAGAACGACGCGACGTACCTGCGCGATGCTGACGACTACGGCCGCAGGCTCGTCCAAGGGGCCCGTTGGGCGCGTAACCAGGCCACCCACCAGCTTGCGTTCATCATCGCCCACTCCGACGGCCCACAGTATCCGCAGCCCGATCCCGCGACGCTGGTCGAAGTGGTGTGGCGGCCCGCCGACGAGATGCCGGCGCCGAACCGGGAGTACCGGAGCCAACGCGAAGCGTACGACCAGCACCTGGCAGGTCATCCCGTACGCATCACCTTTGAGCGCATCAAGGGCTTCTTCGCGTCTGAGCAGAATCGACCCGGCTCGCTGCTCAACCGCACCACTCAAGCGTGAGCCCAGGGCTGTGCTCTTCGCGCGGAGGCGGCGAGAGAAGCGTCGTAACCAGTCAGCTCCTGCACAGCCCACGGCCCCGGCGTAGTTGTGTGATGTCCGGTTCCGTGCCGGTTGGTCAGATGCCGTAGACGGCGAAGGCGTCCTTGTGGTGGAGGAGGTCGCGGCGGG
>NZ_JBMNDR010000010.1:0-2965 GCF_052543235.1 Streptomyces sp. SAS_272
TGGAAGGACTACCGCGACCTCCTCCAAACCGCCCACCAGCAGCTCGGCGGCCCGATCGTGCTGGTCTGGGACAACTTGAACACCCACCTGACTGCCGGATTGCGCCGCTACATCGCCGACCGCGACTGGCTCACCGTCTTCCAGCTGCCGCCCTACTCACCCGACCTCAACCCGGTCGAAGGCATCTGGTCCGTCCTGCGACGCACCACCACAGCCAACCGTGCCTTCGCCGATCCGAACGACCTGATCACCGCCGTCCGACGCGGCCTGCGCCAGCTTCAGTACCGCCCCGACGTCATCGACGGCTGCCTCACCGGCACCGGCCTCCGGTGCCAACCAGCATGACGACATCACGCATTCAAGGTCAGTAACCCTTTTCGATAGAGCACAGATACAGGTCAGCACGGACGACCCGCCGCAGCCAGGAGAAGGGGCAGCCAACTCGCCATGAGGACCGGAGGGCTGGGCCGTCTCAGGGCCAGCGAAGGGCGCTCAACGACGACCAACACTGACAACCAACGACGGCTAAGTCGCAGGTCGCAGCGTTGATCGATTGCACGGCCTCAGGTCAGAGACCCGGCCCTTCACTTCTTCGGCCACTGGGATCTGGCCGGCCCGCTGGAGCAAGCAGTGAGGGTGGCCACGGCCCGGATTCGAACCGGGGTTTCCGCGTCGGGGCGAACCCGAGCGCGACGTCTTAGGCCGCTAAACGACTCGTGACCAGGCGGATCGTACCGATCCAGAGTCTAGCGAGACCATCTCATTTCGAGGGGTGACACCTCAGGGCACGGGCCCACGTCGAGCCCATCACCGGGTATGGACGGCCATCTGCGCCTCGGATCGTCGAATACGGCCAAATCGCGACCTACTGGGATCCAGTCAGATTCGCTCACACTCAAACACATGGGGGCGATTCGGGATTGTGACCAGTTGGCATGCCATCGCTGCGGGGAGACCAGCCATGCCGTGCGTGAGCGCGGACGGTTCGGCCTCATGGCGAGTTACTGCGAGGGGTGCTGGAACACCCTGGCCAACGAGATGGCCGAAGCCGATGGGGCCACAGCCTCACCCAGACCGGATCCCGACCCCGACGACGTGACATGGATCGAGCCACCACTTTGCCCCGAATGTGGCGCATCGGTTCGCATCCATCCCACCAACTACGACCGGTGGGTCAGTCTCGCCATGGTGGAGTTGCCCGCCAAGGACGTCCTAGAGGCCTTCAGGTGGCGTTTGACGAGACTTCCGGGCGGATCCCCCATCCCCACGGATATCGTGGCCGTACGGGTCCGCGGAATCGATCCGCTACCGAGCGAACCCGTCGTGCCGGCTCACCGCATGATGTGCATCCCCGAGTGGGGTGAGTCGTAGATCCCACGGCAGTCAGCAGACTGCCCGCCACCGTGCCCCCTGCGTGCCTGATCGAGCAGCGACCGGCGGGGAGTTGCGGGGAACATCGGGGAGGAACCCGAGAACCCGCACGTCACCGACTTGCCAGCTCAGCCCCGGGCCGCATACGCGATCTTCCAAACTACTGCTCCAGGGATGAACTGCCGTGTTGACTACGCTATTCCACCACCGATGTACTTGCACGCATGTCAGGGACGGATGACGGTCAGTCACTTGAAGCTCACCCCGCTGTCTCCCAGCCTGTAGCCGCGGCGCAGGACTACGTGGAGGACAGGCTGTCTCAATACCAGAAGTGGTACGACAGGAAGGCCGTCAAGACGAAGGCCATGCACCTCCGGATGAGGACGATATCCGTCGTCGGCGGAGCTTTGGTCCCCGTGTTAGTCAACCTCGACGTTTCATTCGCGAAACTCACCGCCACAGTGCTGAGTCTGATCGTCGTCGGTTCCGTCTCCTTGGAGAGCGTGTACCGCTACCGCGAGCAGTGGAAGAACTACAGGTCCACAGAGCAGCTCCTTGGACATGAGCGGATCTACTTCGAAACCAAGGTCGGTCCCTACTCGAATCTCTCGGAGAGCGAAGCATTCACGACCTTGGTCGCTCGTGTGGAGAGCGCAATTGCCTACGAGAACTCTGCGACCCTCAACGTGATGACCCTCGGCGGCCAGGTGAGCGCTGATGTGCAAACGCCGCCCGGCATCCCAGGTGCCCAGCGAGAACCGCGGTAGACGAGGAGTGACGCCTGTCTCCGCCTCCCTGGCGTACAGCAGCGAAGTACAGCAACCACCGCGACCGCAGTCGGTCATTACCGACCGCACCTGCACGGCCGACCAGCCGTGCAGACCTCACCGACCGTTCCGCCCATAGTTCGCATCGAGGGAGCAAGGCGGTGTCTTTCGGATCAGCCCCCGGGGCCGCGGGATGTAGGGGGTGCGCTCCCCATCGATGCAGGCGCGGACAAGCGGCGACGCCCTGTGTCCGACAGACCTGCATTGACGGGTAGTTGGATTTCGGGCAGGCCCGGGTGACGCCCAGGGCCGCGCATCCCGCGTCCGACACGGCGACGCACAGGACGGAACCGGGGCCGGGCACTCCCGCGTGCACGAATGCGAGGCCTCGCTCGCACACACTAGGGGGAACGTGAACAGTGAAGAACGGGACAAGCCTGACCGTCCCGATGAGAAGACCAAGCGACGTAACGAACGGCTGTGGCGCATCGGCACCGTGGTCGCCCTGATTGCGTGGGCACTCTTCCTGGCCTACATCTACGAAGACCCCGGGCCGATCTGCGGAACCGGCCAGGACAAGGGACCCTGTTGACGGTCCGCGACATCGGAGGGCTGTGGGGCAGCGACCGAATCTCTGTAGAGCTACGGATCAGAAGGTCTCTGACATCCACGGCTGACATCAACGCCGCCGGCCGGAGGCGTACCCCAGCATCCCTGTCCGGCCGTCGCACCAGTCACCGGCAGCGGCCGGAGCGGCCCCGGATCGAACTCCTAAAGCGGGTGTCGCAGGTTCGAATCCTGCCGGGGGCACCAGGTCAAAGGCCCGG
>NZ_JBMNDR010000010.1:2975-76125 GCF_052543235.1 Streptomyces sp. SAS_272
CGGAAATCCGTAGGTGCCGGGCCTTTGACGGTAGTGGTTGACGGCAGTCGCCTCTCAGGCGGCGGGCAGACGGCGCTTGAGCAGCCGGTTCTTGTGGCTGATCGCCTCACGCTGAGTGTCGCGCACCACGTGCGTGTACACGTCCATCGTGCTGCTGATCTGGCTGTGCCCCAGGATTTCCGTGATGCCCCGTGGCTCGACGCCGGCCGCCGTCAGCAGCGTGGCGCAGCCGCCGCGCTTCGTGCAGCCGGACCACCCGCAACCCTGCGTCAGCCGCCACCCGTGTGAAGGTCGCGGCGGAGGTCTCAACACGGATGGCGCTCACAGGGACGTTCCCGTCTATGCGTCTATACAAGATGCGCCAGGAGGGGTAACGGCGGACAGTCAGCCGCTGAACGGGGCGTGAGGCACCCGGGCGGGGCCGAGCCCCAGCTCCGCGTGGCGCGGGGGCCGGGGGCGGGGCGGACATCGGGCAGGACACGCCGCCGCACCGCGCCGAACCGGAATCTGACGCACTGGTCACCCGCGCCGACCGACTTGTGCAGAACGTCAAAGTGCGACCCGCAGGTTTGTACACATACGGCTCATGACGAGGCTCCGGGAGGATCCCCTAGTCTGACCTCATACGTCAGACACTCCTTAACTCGCGGGCGAATGACGGCAGTTGGGAATCCCCCGGACCGTGAAAACGGCGTGTCAGGATGCCTGCACGGCGACTGTCCGGCCCCTTACGTCCCACGATCCGACGCCACGACGCAGCACATCGGTTGCGCCTGCCCGCCCGGAATCCTCACCGGACGCCGGCGGGCCGGCCCCGATTCTCGGAAGGCCCGGCAATGACACTGCACATGGACGGCACAGCAGTCCTGATCCTGCTGGTCGCGACGGTGACGGCGGTGGCCGTGTACCGCCTCAGGGACCAGGCCGCGACGGGCGGCGGCCCGCATGCACGCGATCTCGTTGGCGCGATCTGCGTCTGGGGGACGGTGGTCGCCGCGTTGGTGGCCCTGTTCGCGTTCTCACCCCCGGCGCCGACGGACGGCGACTCACGGGCGCCGATGCAGACCACGCCCTCCGCCCCGTGAGTTCCGCGGCCCGCTCGCCGGGGAACCACTGGCTCGTCGTACGCGGCGGTGGCACCCGGGGCGGCCGCTCGTCAGCGTGTCCGCCGTCCCCTGCGGCGTGTGCGCGTGCGGGCGACCTCGCGGGCGTCAGGCGTCGGCGGACCGAACCGGTCGGCAGTCACGGAGGAGCCGATACGGGCTGCATACGGCCGGGAAGGGTCGACCGGGTCGCGTGTTGGCCGGCAGACACGGGGGGCGCACGGACGAAGCCGGGCGTCACAACGTCTTATCCCGCAGGGACCTCAGTGCGAAACGACCTGTAAGAGGCCCGCGAAGCCACTCGACACCCTCGGTCAGCGTCTGAGTCCCTGTGCGAGTTCGTTCAGGACCATCTCATGTGAGTACAACACAGACATCCACCCCCGATTCAGACCGACGGTACGCGTCAGCGCCACCCGCGGGCAGCACGGCTCCTCGTGCGCTGATGGCATAGCCATCTGACCCGAGCAGCGGGCTCCCCGTTGAACCCACGCAGCGGCTCACAGGTGGCCCCACGTCCCAAGTGAGTGTCTAACTGCGTGACAACGCTTGCGAACAGCGGCGGACGAGCGTGGACGTCTGCGGACCGTTACAGCAGATGACAGCTACGTCAGCCCACGGCACCGCCCCCACCCAAGCTGCTTCGGGACGAAGAGGTCGTGAGCTAAATGCCGTCGTTCTCGACCAGCAAGCCGTCAGGCCCAAAGGTATAGAAGCGCGGCGGTCCCATCGCTTCCCCAGCGCTTTGCAGTTCGGCTTCCTGCTTCGCGGGATCAGATCCGTGTGGATCCCGTACCTGGAAGCCGTGGAGTCGGATGTGGTCCGCGTCGACGTCGTCCGCCTCGGGGCGGCCCTCCTGGACGAAGCCGCAGAGCGCTCGCAGTGCGTCCTCTCCCAGTTCCAAGGGGTGGAAGGGCAGCGGATAGGGCTCTTCGTCTTCGTCCGGCCAGGGAATGACGTCGGCTGAACGCTCTCCGGCCCAGTAGGGCAGTTCGAACGGGAACGGTTCGCCGATGTTCTCCATGACGCCGTCGTCCGGGGACAGGCTGAGGGAGCGGACAAGCCGGCCGTCTTCCCACACGGCGAACGCAAGCCAATCGACGACGCTGTGCATGTTGTGCAGGACGAGCCGTCGGCCGGCGCTTGCCTCCACGAGGTGCTCCGGGAGCTGTGAGGGAAGGTCGATCATCATCCCCCGATCACCGATGACCTCCACACCCGGCCAGCAGGCGGCGTACACCGTCCCCTCCGGGGGGTACACGCCGTCCGAGAGAACTGAGCCCTCGCACTCCTCGAGCCCCCTGCCCGGGTAGAGCCGCCGCATCATGGTGGCGGTCCGATCACGGTCCGCCGCTCCCACTCGTCGCAGCAGCTCCGGTATTTCGCCGGCGGCGTACACCAGCAGTCCCGTCTTGGCTCCCAAAGTCCCTCCCAGAGCGTTGCCCTTGATGGCAGACGCACCATAGCCACCTGCACTGACAACGGAGGCGCACCACAAGCGCACCAGATCCAGCGGGGAACAGCGGGGAATCACGGTGAAAGCCGACAGCACCGGCAAGGGTGGAGGTCAGCAATCAACACAGGTCAGCGCCCGATCCAGTTGCAAATGATCACAGCTTCCCAAGCTGATTGCACGCATGTGTCCCCCATGCAACGGTGCGCTGGAGGGGGCATGGTGCCACGCCGGACATGGTTGGGGCCCCGCCCGGGGAATTCGGCGGGGCCATGGGACCTGTCTGCGGCCGCTGTTTCAGAAGCCGGGTGGTTCGCTCACCCCCAGGAGGTGACCGCGGCTGGTTGCGACGCGGAGCATGTCCCCGAGAGCTCCGGTCAGTTCCCCGGCCAACCGGCGTAGGTCCTCCGGGTCCGCGTCCTGGTCGTCGAGGGTGACCGAGGCTTGCTCGAACAGGATTGCCGCCGTATCGAGTTGGTCCGCTTCGATGTTGTCCGCCAGGCGGGACATGTAGCCGCCCTTGTCATCCGTGCTCAGGTAGCAGGGCTTGCCCTCCGGGCCTGACCACGGGAGGAGGCGTAGTTCGTTCTGTGCAGTCACCCTGGCGTCTGCCTCTCTTCGAGCGTGTGGTGGGTGGTGAAGACTGCGTCGGCTCGATCCGCTGGGAAGACCAGGAGGGCCGCTTCGACCACTCGGCCGGCGGGGTCGGTCGCGACGCGTGTGATGGCCAGTACCGGCGCGGCAGAGTTGGTACGGAGGGTCGATGGCTCATCCCGTGTCGGCGGGCGGGCGCAGACCGTTTCCCGGACAGCGGCCGGCGGAGGGCCGAGTACGGCGAATCTCTTGGCTGCCTCCGGGCACGAAGGTTCGTCGTCGAGCACTCCGGCCGGCGCCAGGTCGCGCGGGATGTAGATACGGGCCAGTCCGTGCGGTGACTCCCCCTCGTGGCTGACGCAGAAGAACTCCGCGAGTGGGCTGCCCGTCGGGACCCTCAGCAAGGTTGTCAGGTGTCCGTCGGCTTGGACCGTAGCGGTGCGAACCGTGACGCGTAGGGCCGCTTCGGCGGCGGTCCACGGGTCCAGCGTCCCCCAGCCGCCGACGTACATGATCCGGCGGAGAGGGCGACGAACGAAATTGCCCTTGCCGTGGAGCTTCTCGACGAGGCCTTCACCCTGGAGCACCGCGAGGGCGCTCCGCAGCGTCACAGTGCTGACCTTGTACCGGTCGGCCAAGTCGGTCTCGGACGGCAGTCGATCGCCAGGCTCGAGGTGGCCGGTCGAGATCTGGTGCCGGAGATCGTCGGCGATGTCGTTGTGGCGAGGAGGCACGGACCGGGTCACCGCCGCCTCATCATTCGCACGGCAGCGAGCCGGGTGCGCGCGTGTATGGTCAGCAACTCGCCCGAGTCGAAGAGGATTTGCTTCGCTCCCTGGGAGAGCTGGAAGAGATCCTGCACCCGGCAGGCCCGGCCTCCGAGTTGAATGATGTCGCCGCGCTGCACGGTGGCCGCGGTCACCTCAACGTTGGATGCCAGCGTGCCGACGGGCACCCGCTCCCTCACCGCTGCACCTCCGTGGGCTTCATCTGGCCCGGTGCCGAATGACACGAGCAGTCGCACGCCTCGTAGACCACCGGAAGGTCTGCCGGCGCCGAGGCCGGGGCGGACTCCACGCAGGTGTCGTGGGTGCCGATCCGGCATGAGGTTGATCGGTAGGGAACGACCGAGGCGTCCGTTAGGCGGGTCCGTCGACGGGAAGGCATTAGTGGACCCCCATCAGGGTCGACAAAGCGTCGGCCGACAGATAGGGAGCGACTACCACTTCGCGCGTCCTCACGCGCTTCTCCCAGGCCAGTACGTACGGGCGGACGAGCGCGACGTCCTCACCCCTGAGCGTTTGTCGGTGGTCCACGTCGTGGGAGGCACGCCGGCGGGCGGCCGTCGTCCTGTCCGAAGACGGGGACAAGGCAGGGGCGGCCGACGGCCCGGGGGTCGTTAAGGGACGGCGGTGCCTGCCCCTGGGGAGGTGCCGCTCTCTGGTGAGCGAGACGGCACGGCGGATACGGTTGAGCACGCTGCTCAGCTCCTATCGCTGATGGCTCGGTCCCCCGACATCGCCCGTCGTGGGGACCGCTTTGCGTATGACCGCCCAGAGGGTGCGGCCGTTCATGCTGGTGGCCAGGAGCCCGAATCGATCGGCCTCCGCCACCACGTCCAAGACCTCCCGCCATGACTCGGCGGAGAGCGCGTCCGGCACCTCCGCTTCCACCGACGTGTGCCGAAGGTGTTCCTCCACTCGCGTGAGCAGCCCGAGGGCGGACAGCCGGGCGGCGAGGGCCGCCGCGCTAACTCCCGAAGCGGGCACAGGGCAGCCTCCGTCACCAGCGATCACTTTGAGTAAAGCTAGTTAACTAGATTAGAGCTAGTGGACTAGATTTTCCATATGCCTGAGCAGCCGCCCTATCTCCGCATCGCCGACGAACTCCGGCGGCGGATCGCGGAGCATGTCTGGGAGCCGGGAGACCGCCTGCCCTCCCGCGCCCAGATCGGCGAAGAGTGCGGCGTGGGTGAGAACGTCGTCCGCCGGGCGCAGGAGTTGCTGATCTCTCAGGGCGTGTTGGAGGGCCGCGCCGGTTCCGGCACGTACGTCGCCGAGCCACGGCAGCGCGTGCGAGTGGTCCGTTCCTCTGCGCGCGAGCAGCCCACCGGCTCACCCTTCCGCGCGGACATGAAGGCCGTTGGCAGGCAAGGGGACTGGGAGAGCCGGACCGACGCCAAGGTGCCGGCGCCGACGGAGATCGCGGCACGGCTGGGCATCGCCGAGGGCGAGCTGTGCGTCCGCACGACGTACGAATTCCTGGCGGACGGCAGGCCCGTGCAGCTGTCGACGAGTTGGGAGCCGTACGACCTCACGGCCGGCACCCTCGTCATCCTCCCCGAGGGAGGGCCGCACGCCGGGGCGGGCGTCGTGAACCGCATGGCCGCCATCGGCATCACGGTCGGCCACGCCGTGGAGCAGCCGGAGCCGCGACAGGCGACCGCCGAGGAGGCGTCACTACTCGGCATCCAGAAGGCCGCACTCGTCACGCACATCCGGCGGACGTACTACAGCGACCAGGGGCGGCCCGTGGAGACGGCGGACATCGTGGTGCCCGCCGCTCACTGCGAGATCGTCTACGAGATCCCGGTCAACCGCTAGCCGACCCATCTGCGTCCAGCGGCAGATCCGGCAGGTTGTGCCACGCGTGACTGCACCCCCCGGCGCAGTACAGCGTCCGCCTGCGGGTATCGGCGATGCTGAAGAGGGCGACGAGCAGGCGAAATGACTTCGTGAGTTCATAGCCCGGAAGCTGGGCCATCCCGAAGCGCCACTTCGTAAGCATTACGGCCGGCGTGTGAGTGGGGCGAATGCCGGAAAGTGCGATGCTCTCCGGCACGTCGTCCTCGCGAGCACGGGCCTGTCCGCAGAACAGCACCAGCGTGTGCAAGACCTTGCGCCTGTCATCCTCCGAGAGGCTCTCGAACCACTCAACGCCCTTGGCCGTCGGCCTGAGCCCCTGCGCGAGTTCGTTCAAGATGACTTCGTGTTCGTACAGCACTGGCTTCCACTCCCATGGTTCGGGCTGACGGTACGCTCACGACCGCTCGGGAGCAGCTCAGTTCTACGTGTCCTTGTGGCGCGCCCAGCTGACGAGGCGGTAGGCGGCTCGGCGTCGGGCGGTAGCGGGACCTGTCGAATGCGTGTCGAAGCCGCCGTGCGTCCAAACTCAGCGTCCCAGAACGGCCAGGTCAGGCCCACTCATCCGGTGGTCAGCTCAGGCGCCTTCTAAGCGCTTGGCCGCAGGTTCGAGTCCTGCCGGGGGCGCCCACACCCTCTCCCTGCGGAAACGCGTGAGGGCTTCTTTGATGTCCGGATGCACATCGCTGTGAGGCCAAGCGCCTTTTCTGTCCACGATCGTGGATCGATACCCCGACATCGGGGTCGCAGTTCGCGCCGACGGATGCTCGGCTACCGCTCCTCGTCCAGTACCTGGGCAGCCACGCGTGGGTCCATGAGGTTGGACCACGCCTGTTCGGCCGGGAGCAGGTCCCGCTCCGGCAGGGCGTACTCCGGATACCAGCCCTCGGCCTCGCAGCCGGGGACGTTGCGCAGGATCAGCGCAGTCAGGTTCGACGGTACGGAGCCGGTGATCCGGATGGCGAGGTAGGTCTCGTGGCCGTCGTCCGCGCGTACCTGTAGGCCAAGGGTGAAGGTGTCGAACTCGCGTGTGTGCTCACGGCCGTCGCGCAGCGTGGCGTGCGCCAGGTCCAGCAGAATCGCCCGCAGGCGGCGCACGAAGCGGACACCAGCCTCAGCGCGGTATCTAACGTGGTCCTCGCGTGCGGGCAGGAGATGAGCGGTGTGTGTCGCGGTCTTCAGCCCATCGGAATGTTCCGCGTTGTAGCGAGCCCGGACGGCGCGACCGTCGACCTCCAGGGCTGCATAGAAGTCATCGCCCGAGCCGTCCTCGCGCCGCCCCGCCGCGACCAGCCACGGCAGATCGGCGTCCAGCCATACCGCGCCGCGCCATCGCTGCACCTTGACCTTGAACAGCACCTGGTCGTCCACGGACCGGATGCGTTCGTGCTTGCCGTCCTCGTCCACGAACTGCTCGGACGCCTTGGCCAGCACGGGGTGGTCGATCTCGTCCAACGGCACCGTGACCGGCGGCACCGCGAGGCACAAGTCCTCGCGTAAGCAACGCAGCGTCGGGCGGGCCGGGCGCAGTTGGCCGAGTCCGCTCACGCCTCGATTCCCCCGACCTCGTCGATCTCCTCCGCGGTCAGCCCGGTCAGCAGCATCACATCCGACTTCAGCGAGCCGTCCAGCACACTGAGCGCCTCCACCATGCCGGACCGCAGATCCTCACGGCGCTGCTCCAGATACACCCGGACGGCCTCGGCCACCAGGTCCTTCTTCGTCAGCCCCAGGAAATGAGCGCCCTGGCTGATCAATTTGTCCGTCGCCGGGTCCACCTTCAGCGGGGACTGGCGTACCGACTTCGCCGCCGTCGTCATCGTCAACACCTCCGCTGCCATAGTACCTAAATACCTCACGGAGTAGTTGTTTCGACGTTACCGCTGTCCAACGCCCTGGCTCCGACCGACGGCACGCGCTTTCGCTACCCGAGACGACCCTCGGGCAGGCCTCCCGGAATCGACAGCAAGCGCATTGACGATTTTCCTTCGTGGGCGACTTGCGAACACGCAGGTGAGCACATCGCTGAGACCCGCGCACCTTCCAAACGCTTGGCCGCAGGTTCGAGTGGTCCACTGCTTGCCGACCTCCGGAGTCGCCGTGTGGATCAGCAGCTCACACCACTGGTCCCGGGTGTCGGGGCCGGGAAGCGTCACGTCATGCACTCTCACGGCTACAGCTTCCTCCGGTCGCAGAGCGCAGTAGTACAGCGTGGCGAAGAAGGCGTGCAGCCGCTGCTGACCGGTGGTCCTGCCGAACAGACCATCGCCCTGGACCTGGCATCCCTGCCCCCCGCGACGCGAAAGATCGTCGTCGCTGCGGCCATCGACGGTGCCACCACCTTCGGGGCTGTCGGCGCGATCCAGATCGGCGCGGCCCCCGGCAGCAGCGGGGCGCCTCTCGCCCGGGCCACCCTGGACGCCGCCACCACCGAACGCACGATGCTCCTCGCAGAGATCTACCGCAGAGGTCCGCTCTGGCGTCTGCGTGCCGTCGGTCAGGGCTACGACCACGGCCTCGACGCCCTCGCACGCAGACACGGGGTCGACATCGCCGACGACTGAAGGACGACGCACATTCGACGAGGTACATCAGGCCTGTCGGCGGACTGCCCGACTCGCCATCGGCCCACGGGGCCATGGCCACTCGCCGCCCTGGAGCAGTTCCAGCCCGAAGCCGTTCCGTCAAGCTTCGTTGCCGACAGCGGGCAGCCGGGCCGTGTCCAATGTGCCGCATCCATACGTGATGCCAACTCGGCAGACCTCCTACCCTGTTCAACAACACGGACGCGAGGTGCAGTCACCGTGAGGTGCCGTCACCGTGAGGTGCAGTCACGGTGAGAGATGCGGCGCACCGCCTGGACACGAACTGGAACGGATGGTGAGAGTCCTGCTGCGGTGACGAGGGACGGCCCGTGGCGACTGCGGACATCGTGGTGCACGCCGCTCACGCGAGCTCGTCCACCAGATTCCGGTCAACCGTCCGCAGCGGCCTGCGGGACGGGTGTCGCACTCACCTTCGGCGTCGGATGTACCAACCCGCCACCAGCACGATGAGCATGGCAACCACGAAGGCCCACACGGTTGTTGCGCCGTGGTAGGAGCGGTAGGCGATCAGAGCGAGCATGTTCGGGCGGATACCCCGAGCGGACGGCTTCAGCCGATACGCGTCGCCCGTTTCTCCGCCGAATGCGTGTCGAAGGCGGCGCGCACGTCCGCCGCACAGTGAGCATGGGCGGCCCCGCCCGGCATGAGCATGCCGTTGGTGGCGGACTGCCGGAACTTCGAGGAACACGGGGGCGCTATGCGCAAGAAACATGTGCGGAAGATGCTGCGGAACATGGCAAGCGGGGAGCCCGTGCGGATGGCCGTCTCCATGTCGTCATGGGAGGGACTCGCCCGACTGGCCTTCGTCGCCGAGCAGTTCGGGTACGCCTACGCGGACCTGCAGCTGACCGGCGACAACAAGTTCGCGCTGTTCATCGTGCCCGACCCCAGCCCGCAGGCCCGACAGCGCGCTGCGCGCAATCGGGCGCGGTACCCGGACGCGGGCGACGGGGTCTCGCTGCCGCCCGTCGTGCCCGACGCGATCGAGATACTCAAGGCCCGCATGGTGGTCGACAGCGGCAGTCAGTACAGCGACAAGGTGCGGATGGGGCTCGCGGTGTTCGCCTTGACCGCGCTCGCGGCGTCCATCGGCTTCACGCTCCGCGCGGACTCCGTCGCCCTTGCCGTCGTCGGCGTCGTGTGGGCCGCGCTCATGGCTCTGCTCCCCCTCCTGCTCGTCTACAGCCGTCGTTACCGAACCCGTAACGCGGCCCGCCTCGAGGCCGCCGGGTTCACGCCGGTGACCGACCGGAGCGGTCGGCTGCGATATGTCCCGCCGGGCGGGCAGCTTCCCGGACACGGCAATCCGTTCGCCAGCGGGTCGTGACGGCCGTGACCCCGCCCCCGGCACGGGTCCAGGTCCCGCACACCCGCGCCGGCGCCGGCGACCGCGCCACCGCCGGTCAGCGGCGGTGCGCGGCGAGCACCGCCGAGCCGTCGCGCGGGACGACCCGCACCTCTCCCAGGCCGTTCACCGCGTCGCGCGCCCCGGGCCCCGTCGCCGCCTTCACCCGTGTCACGGCCGTCACCACCATCGCCACCGTCGCCGGGTGCACGCCGTCGACGAGCAGGTCCGCCATGCGCAGGTCCGCCATGCGCAGGCCGGAAGGGTGCAGACCGGAAAGTTGCAGGTCGGGAGGGTGGGGACCGGAAAGGTGCAGACCGGAAGGATGCAGGTCGGCAGGGGCGGCCGGCGGGGGTGGCCAGGCGAGGACGGCCGGGGGCGCTGTCGGCGGCGAGACCTCCAGTGCGCGCAACGGCATCCGCAGACCCACACCCAGGGCCTTCAGGACGGCTTCCTTCCTGGTCCAGACGCGCAGGAAGGCGAGGCGGCGCTCGGCGGGAGGAAGGGCGTGGAGGGCGGCGAACTCGGTACCGGACAGTGCGGTCCGTGCGGCGCCGTCGACATCGAGCGGCACCTCGCCGTCCTCTACGTCGAGGCCCACGATTCCGTCCGAGGACACCGCCACGCCGACGAGCGCGCCGCTGTGGGTCACGGAGAAGTCGTACGGCGCAGGGGCGTCCGGCATGTCCAGCCGGACCTTTCCGTGCGGTCCGCCACAGCGGGGACACACACGCCGCAACGGCACGTCGGCCGGGGGCAGGTCGAGCAGTTCGCCCAGGAGCAGGCGGCTAAGGGCGCAGCCGACGAGAAAGCGGGCCCGGTCGCCGGGGGCGACGGTCTCGTCGTGACGGCCTCGCTCCACGGGATCGAGGAGCGTCAGCAGACCGGCGTGGGCGTCACCGAGGCGCGCCCACGCGACCTGCACGGAGATCACGGGCCCGGTACCGGGAGGAAAGGAACGGGTCAGTGCACCGCGCGCAGCATGCGCGTGACGTTGATCCGCGTCGGCGAGAGCCCGAGTTCCACGCTCTGCATCATCCGCTCGCCGTTCAGCCGGCCGTAGGCCAGGAGATCCACGTTGGCCAGGCTGAATTCGGGCCAGGTGTGAATGCTCAGATGCGATGCGGAAAGGAGCAGAATAGCGGTGACGGCGCCGTTCGGGAAAACGTGCGACGCCTCACCGAGAACCGTGGCGTTTCCCTTTTCGGCGGCCGTGCGCAGCACCTGGAGGAGGCGCTCCTCGTCGGTCAGGATGCTGTGATCGCTCACCCATACGTCGACCGCATAAGAGCACAGATCGTCGACGTTTATACCCTCGGTGGCGAGGCTGGCGGAGTTGGTCATGGGGAACCGGGGGTGACGAACAGCTTCCCCCGTCTCCTTTCACATAGGCGCTCGGTGGCCCCCAGCGTAGCATCCGGGACGCCCTACGGCTCGCGCGCGCCCTCCGTCAAGGGGGACCGAGGCCGCTCAGAGCATTTCGGCGGAAATTCTTCCGGACCGTTTCGCAAGCCCTTACGGGAGTCGTTGCGAAATTCTTTCGGGGAACCGTACGGCTGCTATCAGAATTAACCGCCGGAGCGCTTACCGAACACTTCGAAAAGCATTCCTCGACTTTCCCTTTCGTACCGTGATCCCCCGTTGTTTCCGCAGTGCGGGAGTGGGTCCGGTCGGCTGTCTACCAGCCCGTATACTGGATGGTCCCGCAATCCATCGAACAGCTTGCCTGGAGCAGCATTGTGACCAACGCGCGTCGGCACCCTGGGAGCAGCACCGCCGAATCCGTGCTCACGGAAGTCGCGGACGCCGTCCGGCTCCAGGAGGGTCCGCCGGGAGTGCGGTCCGTCCTGCGCGCCCTGCGCCGGCTGGCCCCCGCCTCCACCAAGGACCTCAGCCGGGCCACCGGCCTGCCCGTCCCGATCGTCGCCGCTCTGGGGAACGAGCTGCGCCGGCGCGGCCTCGTCACCACGCAGCGCCCGTCGCGGCTGACCGACGCCGGTCAGGAGCTCGTCGCCCGGCTCGGCATGGACCTCGTCCTCGACGCCACCTGCCGCGCCTGCGACGGACGCGAGCTGGTCATCCCCGATGTGCTGGACGAGGCCGTGCGGCGGCTGCGCGCGCTGATGGAGTCGGGTCCGGCCGCCGACATGGCGATCGACCAGTCGCACTGCACGGCCGAGACCAAGGTCCGCCGGGTGCTCGCGCTCCTCACGGCGGGCGCGCTGCCGGGCGGCTCGCTCCTGCTGATCGGGGACGACGACCTGATCTCGCTCGCCGTCGCCGTGGTGGGAGACGTGCTCGGCGGCCCGATCGTCGAACAGATCACCGTCGTGGACATCTCGGAGGAGATCCTCGACCACATCCAGAAGACGGCGGCCGGTCTCGGCACGCGCGTGGAGACGGTCCGGCACGACCTGCGGCTGCCGCTGCCCGCCGCGCTGCACGGACAGCACGACGTGGCGATGACCGACCCGCCGTACACCCCGGAAGGCGCCCGGCTCTTCCTCTCCCGCGCCGTGGAGGGCCTGCGGCCCGGTCCCGCGCACAGCGTCTTCTTCTCCTTCGGCGGCAAGAGTCCGGACGAGATGCTCGAGGTGCAACGGGAGATCATGGCGCTCGGCCTGGTCACCAACGGCTACATCCGCAACTTCAACGAGTACGAGGGCAGCGGCATCCTCGGCGGCGTCGGCTTCTTCCAGCACCTCCTGACGACCACCTCGACGGCCCCGTCCCACCTGGGCGAGTTCAGCGGACCCCTCTACACGGGCGACAAGCGGACCCGGCAGCGCGAGTACACCTGCGCGGCGTGCGACGCCCGGATCCGCGTCGGCCCAGGCGCACGCTGGACGTCGGTGGCCGCCCTGCGCGCCGACGGCTGCCCGAACTGCGGCAAGGGCCCCTTCCGTCCCGGCCGCCTGGTCCCTGCGGAGGAACCGGCGACCCCGACCTCCCAGGACACGGCCCCCGCCCCGACGCCCGCAGCGGCGCCGGACCCCGCAGCGGCCCCGCCGTCCGCACCTGCCACCGCCTCTGCCGCCACCGCCTCTGCTCCGGCGCCCACCCCCGCCGCAGCCCCCACCGCCCCCACCGCCCCGACCCCCGGACGCGTCCACGGCTGGCGCCTCCCGGACGACGACGAGCGGGCCGCCCTCGCCGAGCGGGCGCAGCCGTACGTCACCCGCCAGGCCGACGAGCGTGACCTGCCGGCGATCGGACGGTTCGAGGCCGAGATCGCCCGGGTCTCCTTCGGCGAGGACGCCATCGACGATCCCGAGCGGTGGGCGGCCCGGCTCGGCCGCGCCATGGAGAAGTCGAAGGAGGGCATGATCGTCGCGCACGGGCCGGGCGGGGAACCCGTCGGCTGGTGCTGGGTGAGCATCAACCAGAACGCGATGACCGGCGACCGTTACGCCAACTTCCGCTCCCTCGCGGTGTCTCCCGTCGACAACCGCAGCGACGTAGCGGAACTCCTGCTCACGGCGGGTCTGGAGTTCTGCCTGGCGAACGGCATCACCGAGGTCGTCGGCCGGGTGCACGTGAGCAACGTCCCGATGCGCACGGTCTACCGCAAGTTCGGCTTCGACCCCACCAGCCTGGCGATGAAGCTGTTCCTGCCGGAGCAGGACGGCGCGCGATGAGCGGCAGCACGGAGGGCCTCGACCCCGACCGGGTCAAGTGCGTCGTCTGGGACCTCGACGGCACGCTGTGGGACGAGATCGCCGTCGAGTCGGCCACCGACGCGCTGCCCGCGCCCCGCCCCCAGATGCTCGCCGCGATCGACGCGCTGGCGGCCCGCGGCGTGCTGAGCAGCATCGCCAGCCGCAGCGCTCCCTCGGTCCTCGGCCGGCTGGAGGACGTGCCCGACCTGCGGGCGCGCTTCCTCGCCCCGCAGGTCTCCTGGCAGGACAAGAGCGAGTCGCTGCGCGCGATCGCGAAGGACCTCGGCATCGCCGTGGAAGCCCTGCTCCTGGTCGACGACTCGCCCTACGAGCGGGCCGAGGTCGAGGCCCTGCTGCCGGGTGTGCGCACCCTCGACCCCGCCGAGGTCCCCGCGCTGCTGGCTGCGTTCGAGGGCCGGGAGGAGACGCCGGAGTCCCGCGCGCGCGTGCACCGCTACCGCACCGAGGAGACCCGCCGGGCCGAGGCCGAACGCTTCCAGGGCACCCGCGAGGAGTTCCTGCGCTGGTGCGGCATGCGCCTCACCGTCGGCGCCGCCACACCCGAGGAGATCCCGCGCGCGCTGGAGCTCGCCGCGCGCACGCACCGACTGAACTCCTCCGGCCTCACCCCCGACCGGCTGCGCGAGCTGGCCGGCTCGGCGGGACACGACCTGTTCACGGCCGCCATGACGGACCGTTTCGGCGACTACGGCGTCATCGGCGCCGCCCTCGTCGACGGCACCGCTCCCGCCGTCCGGTCCGTGCCACTGCTGGCACTCTCCTGCCGGGTGGCCGGACGAGGCGCGGCGGCGGCCTTCCTGTTCCGGCTGATGGAGCGCTCGCGCGCGGCCGGCGCCGAGGAGTTCCGGGTGACGCTGCGCCCGACGGACGCCAACCTCGAAATGCGCATCCTGCTCCGCCAGGCGGGCCTGCGCCGCACGGACGACACCGCTGACCCGGCCGTGGGCGCGGCCGCCGGCGCCGCGGGTGCGGTCCTCGGCAGGTCCCTGCACGGCGACCTGCCCGAGCCGCCCGCATGGCTGCACGTATCCGACCGAGAGGACACCGAGGCGTGAGCGACACCCCGGACCGGGCCGCGGTGGAACGGGAGATCCGTTCCATGATCGCCGAGGCCGCCCGACTGGACGAGACCTTCGTCGCGGAACTCCCCGCCGACGACGACCTGTTCGGTCCGCGCATCGGCCTCACCTCGTTGGCCGGCGTCGCCCTGCTGGGCGCGATCGACCGGCGTTACGGCGTAGACGTGGCCGCGCTGGACCTCAGCCTGGACAGTCTGCAGTGCATCGCCACCCTGAGCGACTTCGTCACGGCCCGCCTCCGGCCCTCCTAGCCACCCGTCTGTATGTCCACCCTGTTGGAAAAGGGTGATCCCTACGATGGTCCCGTGACCCGGTCGGGGCGGCGGCGTTGAACGGGGAGTGCGACGGCGCCCCCTGCTGTCGCACCAACCGATTCACTAAGGAGAACGTGATGTCTCGCATCGCGAAGATGGCCGCTGTTGCCCTCGGCACCGGTGCCGTGGTGGTCAGCGGGGCCGGCCTGGCCATGGCGGACGCGGGCGCCAACGCTGCTGCCATCGGCTCGCCGGGTGTCCTGTCGGGCAACGTCGTCCAGGTTCCGATCCACATCCCGGTCAACGTCTGCGGCAACACCGTCAACGTCATCGGTCTGCTGAACCCCGCGTTCGGCAACACCTGCGCCAACGTCAGCGACCACGGCAAGGGCGGCGACCACAAGCACGGCGACAAGCACGGCGACCACAGCGGCTACGGCAACTGAGCAGCCTTTTCGCAGGAGAGCCCCGGCACCTCGAGCGCCGGGGCTCTCCCCTGTTCCGGGGACTTTCGTCGGGCCTGTCCCCGGGGACTGTCGTCAGGCCTGCTCCCGGGGACTGTCGTCAGGCCTGCTCCCGGGGACTTCCGTCAGGCCTGCTCCCGGGGACTTCCGTCAGGCGTACCGGTAGATCCGGGACATGTCCTCCAGCTGAGCCGGCGTCACGTCCCACGGCGGCAGCTTCTCCCGGCGGGCGACGACCCGTCGGTACTGGCCGCTGGTCGGCCCCGGCGGTTCGGCCGGCAGATAGCGGTGGTCGCGGTGGCGGCTCTGCCAGCGGGTCCACAGCAGGTCGACGAAGGCGTGGTGCAGCCAGAAGACGGGGTCGTTGACGGAGGCGCCGCCCAGCATGACCCCGCCGACCCAGCGGTGCACCCGGTTGTGGTTGCGCCAGGCGGTGCTGCCCGAGCCGGTCCCCCATCCCTCCAGCTTGTTGCGAAAGCCCCGGGTGAGGGTCGAGTCGTAGGGCGAGGCGTCGTAGACCGGGTCCTTCAGCGCCCACTCCACGTCGGCGGCGGTGGGCAGGTCGATCGGGGCGGCGGCCCGGCCCAGGTCCCGGGTGAGGAACTTCCCGTCGGTGACGTTCTCCTTGAGGGTCCAGTCACCGGTGGCGTAGGCGAACGGCCCGGTGGTCACCCGGTGGTCGGAGCGTCGGCCGTCGCCGCCCAGCAGGTCCGCCGTCCAGGGCGCGGCGGTCGCGCTGCGCCGACGCGTCCAGTCCCAGTAGGGCACCGTCACCGAGGAGTCGACCCGGCGCAGCGCCTCCTCCAGGTCGAGCAGGAACCTGCGGTGCCAGGGCAGGAAGGAGGGCGCCATGTGGGCGCTGCGCAGGCCGCCTTCGCCGTCCGCGACGTAGTGGTCGATGTGCATGCGGACGAACTCGTCGTACTCCCCCTTGCGTTTGATCTCGAGCAGCGCGTTCACGAAGCGCCGCCGTTCGGCGGCGGTGAGCGTGCTGACGTCCTTACGGATGTAGGCCATGGTGTCCCCCCATGTGCGTGTCGTCTGGGTGTGCCGGGCCCGCCTCGCGAAGCCGCTGTCCGGGGCCGAGTTCGTCGACGGCCGCCCGGGCCGCCTCCAGCGGGGTGGCGTACGAGCGGTAGTGGTCGACCATGCTCAGCCAGGTGCCGTCGGCGCGGCGCATGAGGTGCAGCGGACGGCCGTCGACCGTGACCGTCCACTGCGCGTGGCCCGCGCCCGCGGTCCCCGCCGTGGTGAGGAGCCCCCGGATGCGCCGCCCCCGGTAGGTCTCGTCGAACGAGGTGTCCGCGGGACCGTCGGCCGCCGGGCCGCGCGGCCGGGTGGCGGTGACGACGGGGACGATCGCGAGCGCGGCGGACGCGCCGAGCAGGGCGCGCATCAGGTCGCGTCGTCGTGTGCCGCGCGCCGCGGCGGGTCTTGCCGGGCCCGCCGGCGGCGCGGTCAGAGGTACTGCGTCGGCGCTGACGACCATGGTGTGCTCCTCGTCCGGGTTCGCTCGTCCCCGTGGTCAGGTGGCTTCCTTCGTGGGGGTAACCGTCCGGTGGGCCGACTGGTCACCGCCCAGCCCTCGATCGGCCCGCGGCAACGTGGCGCCGGGCACGGCGACGGGCCCGGGACGAGGCGTCCGGGCCCGTGGTCGTGGCGGTTCGTCAGTGCTTTCCCAGCGGTTCCTCACCGGTTCGTCGGCGATCCGCAAGGGTCCGCCAGTGGTTCGCCGGCGGTCCGTCAGCAGTCCGTCGGCGGTCGGTCAGCGGTCGGTGGGAACGGCGTCTACAGCCCCTGGCCCAGGCCGAGGTCCGCGCCGGGCACCGCCTGCAGCACGGGGGTGATCACGCCGACCTGGGGCGCCTGGAGGTCCGGCAGACCGAAGCGGTCGGGGTTGGGCGCGGTGAGCGGGGCGTCCAGCGCCAGGCCCGGGCCCTGCGTACGGAGATCGGAGGCGGGGGCGTCGAGGCCGACGTGGTTGAAGTCGGCTCCGAGGACCTCCGGCAGGGGCGCGCGCAGACCGAGGCCCGGCAGTCCGGCGGCGACGGGCAACTGCGGAACGACCCGGTCCGGGATGAGCCGGCCCTCGACGAAGCGCGGTCCCTCGGGCGCCCCCGGCGTCGGCAGGGGGATCTCGCCGCCGACCGTGGGCAGTTCCACGTTGAGGGACTTCTCGACACCGTCCAGCGGCACCGGGACGGGGACCGTGCCGATCGCGGCGGCCGGGGTCACGGAGACGGCGGCGCCTGCGGCGGCGGCCACGCAGGTGATCACTGCGGCGAGGGTTCCTCGGGTGGTCGACTTCATCTCGGGTACGGTCCCTTTCGGCAGGAGAGCGGGGAGGCCTTGCGTCCGTACCGGGTAACGAGCCGGAAAACGGCATCAGTTCACAAATCCCCCGACTGCCGTAATAGTGCTACCGCCGCACCGGTCAGCCGGTCAGCCGGTCCAGAAACTCCACCACCGGGTCAGGATCAGCATCCCGACCGCCCCGATGTGCAGCAGCGGCAGCACCCAGGTGAATTCGGCGAAGAACGTCCGCACGCCGGCCGGGACGGGCAGAAATCCGTGCCGCACGTCGAACGAGACGGCGTACCAGAACGCGAGGATCGTGGCGACCCACGCCAGACAGCACCACAGGCACAGCGCGTTGATCCGGTACAGCGACTCGAACTGCAGCCAGGACACGAACCCCACGCCGAACAGGCAGCCGGCGGTGAAGGTCAGCCAGTACCAGCGCGGGAAGGCGGCCCGGGCGAGCAGGCTCATGCCGACGCACACGACCGCGCCGTAGGCCGCCAGGCCGAGCATCGGGTTGGGGAACCCGAACACCGAGGCCTGCTCGCTCCGCATGACACTGCCGCAGGAGACGACGGGGTTCAGGCTGCACCCCGGAGTGAATCCGGGGTCCTCCAGCAGCTTGAACTCGTCGAGGGTGATGACCCAGGACGCCAGCAGCCCGGCCGCGCCGGTCAGGACCAGCAGCAGGGCGAACGCACGGCCGCCGCCCACCGCCGCCGGCTGCGGCGGCCTCATCAGCCGCGCAGGCGGCGGGCGGGCAGGACGATGTGCGCCGCCGCCGTCAGGGTCTCTTCGGCGCCCGCGAACGCGGCCAGCGCCTCGGGCGTGACGGCCTGTCCAGGGGTGGCCTCCGGCCAGGCGCGGCAGGTGAGGACGAGGTAGGCGTAGCCGCGCTGCTCGACGGCCGCGAGCCACTCGCGCGGCGGCAGGCACTGGGCGTTGAGGCCCGGCATGTTCAGGACGGCCGCGCCGGACTCGACCAGCAGGCTGAACGGCAGGCTGGGCCGCTCGGTGCCGTCGACGACGCCGCCGCCGACGGGCATGCCGTTGTCGCCGAGCAGTCGCGCGACGGCGAGGGCCGTCCCCTCGGGGCCCTCCGCGGTGTCGCCGAGGGAGTACGCGAGGAGGTAGGGCATGTCGCTGCCGTCGGGAGCCTCGCCGCTCCACGGCATCACGACGAGGGTGCCCAGGTCGGTCACGCGGAAGGGCCGGGTTGCGCTGGGGGTTGAGGTCACCGCGCGACCATATCGGCGTGCCGCAGGGCCTCCGGACGCGTTCTCACCCGACCGGGGGACGCCGGAGCGTTGCTCCACACGAACGAGGGACGCGCCGCTCGACCGGCCTCGAACAGCGCGCAGGGCCGGTCCCGTCGGCGACGGGGACCGGCCCTGCGGCGGCGGGCGTCTCAGCCCTGCAGCGGCAGCCCGCCGAGGAGCGGGTTGTGGGCATTGAGGGCCTGGGCGGCGCCGTTCACGGTGTGGAGGACGGAGCCCTTGTTCTCGGTGTCGAGCGCGTCCGACTGGTGCTGCAGCGGCAGCGCGTCCTCCAGGTTGATCGGCCCCCTGGCGAGAGTGTCCACGGCGCCGTTGAGGCTGGTGGGCGTGAGGTCGGCGGGGGTGGCGAACGCGGGCGCGGCGACACCGGCGAGAACCACGGATCCGGCGACGACGACGGCGGCCTTCAGGGACTTCATCGGATTCCTTTCATCGGCGACTCTGCGACTCGGCACGGCAGGTCACCAGGGGAAATTCTGGCGCCGTGCCTAACGAGCCCCGTCCGATGCGGAAACCGTGTACGCAGAATTTCCGCACCCCGGCGGTCTTTCGGAGCCGGGGTGCGGATCTGCGGGGAACTGCCTTGCCGGGAACCGCCGTGCGGAGAACCCCCGGGCGGCTGCCGTCAGCGGACAGGCAGCACGGGCGCCGCCGGAGCCGCGGGCTCCACGGACAGGGCCGGAGCGGCCGGCAGAGCCGGGGCCGCGGGCAGCGGAGCGGCCGGAAGGTCCGGCGCGGCGGGGGCCTCCGCCGGCAGCGCGGGCGCCTCCGCCGACGCGGCGGGCGCCTCCGCCGGGAGGGCGGGCAGCGTCAGACCGAGCCCCTCCAGCGTCCCGGCCAGCAGGTCGAGCAGGCCGTCCACCACACCGGTGACCGCCGAAACGATATTGCCGAGGTCGAGCGAGGTCGCCGCCGTGAGCAGGTTGTCGACGGCCTTCTGCACGGCGGCGAGGGCGTCGGACACCGGGTCGGCGGCCGCCTTCGACTTTGCGGCAGCGACGACGGCAGCCGGCGGGGAGACCGCTGTCCCCGAAGCGGCCGGGAGGGTGGAGGCTTCGTGGACTGCGGGGACTGCCGGGACTGCCGGGACTGCGGGGACTGCGGGAGCGGCCGGGGCTGCCGGAGCGGCGGGGAGCGCGGCCGCCGGGTCGGCGGGCAGAGCAGGCGCCGGGTCGGCGGGCAGAGCAGGCGCCGGGTCGGCGGGCAGGGCGGGCGCAGTCGTCCCCGCCGAAGCGGCGATCTTCGCTACCGCCGCCTTGACGGCTTCGGCGAGCTGGGTCGCCTGATCGGGGGTGAGCTGACCGTCCTCGGCCTTGAGGACGGTTCTGAGCAGGTCGGTGACGGGGGTGACCACCGCGCCGAGACGGCCGAGGCCCTCGACCTGGGCGAGCAGCGCGGCGGCGCCGGGGACGGGCGCGTCCGACGCCGCGGCGACGCGCTCACGGGTCGCGGCTCGGTCGGCCGCCATGGCGGCGGGGGCGGCGATGCCGAGGACGAGGGAGGCGCACAGGGCGGTGGAAGCGATACGCCGTGCGGGCAGACCACGCATGGGAAATCCTTTCGATTGCGTCGGGGCTCGTCCCCACCGTGCGAACGGATGTCGCACTCCGCAACAGAACGAAAGCTCTCCGTGACTCTCGATGACCCGTTCCGCCCGCTCCGCCGCAGGTAAAGGGCCCGTCAAGGCCTGCCGAGCGTGTCGCGACCCTTCCACCCGTTCGGGGCATCGCTTTTCGCGAACGCGAACGGCCGCCCTCCTGGCAGGAGGGCGGCCGTTCGACGGATGACGTGTCGTGACCTCGGGGCGAGGTGACGTCAGTCGTTGACGCAGGTGTTGCCGAACGCCGGGTTCAGCAGACCGACCACGTTGATCGTGTTGCCGCAGATGTTGACCGGGATGTGGACGGGAACCTGGACGACGTTGCCCGACAGCACGCCCGGGGAGTGCGCGGCGACGGCGTTCGCGCCACTGTCGGCGGCGGCGATGCCGGAGGCGCCGACGACGGCCGCGGCGGCAACGGAGGTCAGGGCCAGGCCCTTCGCGATACGCGACATGGAGAGGTGCTCCTTGGGGTTTTGACACAAACACCTGGGCGGGGATGCCCGGCGCTGAGGTCAACGCGCGGGAGACGCGGGGGTTGTGCCGCCAAAAGAGTGGTGTCACCCGAGGTTTCGTTTCACCATTCCGACACACTTGTCCTGTTTCTACGGATTAATCCGGACAGAAGTTAGAGTTGCGCCCCATCTGCCGCACGCCTATAGCAAGCAAATCGCACGAAAGGCCACTGCCGGTCATGCGCAATTCCCTGGGTCCGCGGTTGCGCCGCGCGACGGTCGGCGTCCTCGCCCTCGCCTCGCTCTGGGCGCCGTCCGGCGCCCGTGCGGCCGGCGCGCCGCCCGCCACGGAGGCGAAGAGCCTCGCCTTCCAGCAGCGCTACCACGCCACACAGCACGGCGGGATCGTCCGTGCGGCCAACGCGGCCATCAGCTGCCGGGCCGCTCCGGCGGTCCGCGCGGCGCCCTCCTGTCCCGCCGTCCGCAAGGGCGGGGCGGGCGTCAACAACGGCTTCGACATGTTCTACGTCGACGTCGACGACGACCCGAACACCTACAACTCCTCCCGGGCCGAGGTCCGTCTGCCGAAGGGCGCACAGGTGACGTACGCGCGCCTGTACTGGGGCGGCAACCTGCGCGTGGGTGAGCAGAAGCCGCCCAAGGACAACGGGAGGGTGCTCATCGCCGAGCCCGGTGGGGCGTACAAGGCGGTGCTCGCGGACACGGTCGTCGGCCACCGGGCGGCCCAGGGCGCCGACGCCTTCCAGGCCTCCGCGGACGTCACCCGGCTGGTGCGTCAGAGCGGCCAGGGCCTCTACACAGTCGCCCAGGTGAACGTGGCCATGGGCCGTTCGACGACCGGGGCGTGGGGCGGCTGGACGCTGGTGGTGGCGTACCGGAACCCGGCCGAGCCGCTGCGCGACCTGTCGGTGTGGGACGGCTTCGACACCCTCGGCTCCCCGGCCGGCAAGGAGATCCGGCTGCGCGGGCTGGACATCGCGCCCGGCGCGGGCGGCCGGGCCGGGCTCGTGGCCTACGACGGCGACCGCGGCCGTTCGGGTGATTCGCTCATGTTCTCGACCGGTGGCCGGCCGGCCGTCGCGCTCACCGACCCGGTCAATCCATCTGACGATGTGTTGAACTCCACGATCAGCGAGCCGGGGGTGGCTCCGACGGCGCGTGTACCGGCGTACGTCAACACGCTCGGCTACGACTCCGACGTGTTCGATCTCCGCAGGGGTTTGCGGTACGGCGGTGACCAGCTGGCCGTTCGGCTCGTTTCCCACCGGGACGCGGCGTGGGCCGGGGCGCTCTTCGTAGCCGTCGACACACGGAAGAAGTAATCAGGCGCGTTCCCGCAGTCCCGAGCGCCACCGTGAGCGAGGAATCCGCGCAATGCACCAGCCAGAACCCGACGCCGGGCCCCGGGTCCTGCACCTCACCCAGCCCGTGGACGGCGGGGTCGCCCGGGTCGTGACCGACCTGGCGCGGGCCCAGCTCGCGGCGGGTCTGCACGTCACCGTCGCCTGCCCGGCCGGCGGGCTCGCCGGGGAGCTGCGGTCCCTGGGCGCGCGGACCCGGCACTGGGCGGCGACACGCTCGCCGGGGCCCTCGCTCCCCGGCGAGGTGCGGCGGCTCGCACGGCTGATCGCCGAGGTACGCCCCGACCTGGTGCACGCGCACAGCGCGAAGGCGGGCCTCGCCGGACGGCTCGCGGTGCGCGGCCGGATCCCGACCGTGTTCCAGCCGCACGCCTGGTCCTTCGAGGCCGTCGGGGGCGCCACCGCGGCGCTCGCCCTCAGGTGGGAACGCCTCGGGGCGCGCTGGGCGGACCGGCTCATGTGCGTGAGCGAGGCGGAACGCGCCGCCGGCCTGCGGGCGGGTATCGCCGGACGGTGGAGCGTCGTCCCCAACGGCATCGACTCAGGGCGTTTCCATCCCGCCCCCGTCGACACCGTGCGGGCCTCGCTCCTGCCCGGTCTCGACCCCGCCGCCCCGCTGGTGGTGTGCGTGGGGCGGCTGTGCCGGCAGAAGGGGCAGGACGTGCTGCTGCGGGCCTGGGACACGATCGTGGCCAGGACGCCCGCCGCCCGGCTGGTGCTGGTCGGCGACGGTCCGGACGCGGCGCGTCTGCGCTTGGGAGCACCGGAGTCGGTGCTGTTCGCCGGGGCCGTCGGCGACGCCGTGCCCTGGTACCAGGCGGCCGACCTGGTGGTGCTGCCCTCACGCTGGGAGGGCATGGCGCTGGCCCCGCTGGAGGCGATGGCCTGCGGCAGACCCGTGGTGGTGACCGACGTGAACGGCGCCCGGGAGAGCCTGCCGGCCGGACTCGCGGAGCGCTGCCTCGCCCCCGCCGACGACCCCGCGGCGCTCGCCGACGCGGTCTGTGCGCTGCTGCCCGACCCGCTGCTGCGTGAGTCGCTCGGCCACCAGGGGCGCCGGCACGTCCTGGCCGTGCACGACGTGCGGCGCACGGCCGAGGCGGTCGAGGGCGTGTACCGCGAGCTGCTCACGACCACCAACGGGGCGCGGGTCGCGCCCACCGAGTGCAGGGAGTCCATCCACTCGTGACTGCGGAAAGCACCGTCCCCTCTCCCGGCGCGCAGGCCGGATACTCGCCCGTCTCGGTCATCCCGCGGCGAGGGAGCGCAACGGGATTCCGGTTCCCCGCCCGCCGGCCCCCGGCGCGGCCCGCCTCGCCGCTGCCGCTGCTGCTCGCCGACGGCCTCGCCGCGTTCGCGGGCGCGCTGGCCCTGACCGGGGCGCAGCGCCGCCCGTTACTGGTGGCCCTGCTGGTGGCGGCGACGATACTGCTGCGCCCCCAGCGCCCGCGTCCGGTGGCGGGGGTGCTGGACGAACTGCCCGCCGTGTGCGGCCGGATCGCGGTGGCCTGGCTCGCGCTCGGCGCGCTCGCCGCGGCGTGGAACCCGGCGCACGCGCTCTCGGCCCGCACCCTGGTCCTCGGCTGCGCGGCACAGGCCGCGGCCGGCTGCACGGCACGCGCAGTCGTGCATCTGCGCCGCCGCCGGGCGCTGCTGCGCCGGCCTCGTGCCGCACTCGTCATCGGCCCCGCGACGACCGCGCAGCGGGTGGCCGCCGCGGTGCTGCGGCATCCCCGGTGCGGTGTCCAGCCGGTCGGGATCGTGGCCGAGAGCCCCGGCGGCGGCGAGGGGCTGCCGGTGCTGACCACCGGTCAGGAGGTGCAGCGGGCCCTCATCCAGAACGGCGTGCGGGACGTGCTGTGCGTCCACCCCGCCGTGCGCAGCGTGCAGGGCCCGTTGCTGCGGGCGCTCGCCGAGTCGGGCTGCGCGGTGTGGGAGGTCGACGCGGACTCCCCTTCGTACGCGAGCCGCGAGCAGCTGGCCGGGTTCTCCTGCCGGCGTCTCGACATGGGCGCCCGGCGGCGCGGCAGCCTCGGCAAGCGGCTGCTGGACGTCGTGGTCTCCGGGGCCCTGCTGCTGCTGGTGAGCCCGCTGCTGCTGCTGTGCGCGGCCGTGCTGCGGGTGACCGACGGGCCCGGGGTGGTCTTCCGGCAGGAGCGCATCGGCAAGGACGGCCGGCCCTTCACCCTGCTGAAGTTCCGCACCCACCGCCCGGTCGACGAGCACGAGTCGGCGACCCGCTGGAGCGTGGCCGGCGAACGCGAGATGAGCCGCTTCTGCCGCTTTCTGCGCCAGACCTCGCTGGACGAGCTGCTCCAGCTGTGGAACGTGCTGTGCGGCGACATGAGCCTCGTCGGACCGCGCCCCGAACGCCCCTTCTTCGTCGGCCAGTTCAGCCAGACCTATCCCGGTTACGCGGCACGTCACCGGATGCGGACCGGCATCACCGGCCTCGCCCAGGTGCAGGGGCTGCGCGGGGACACCTCGATCGAGGACCGGGCCCGCTTCGACAACGCGTACATCGACAACTGGTCGCTGTGGCAGGACGTGTGCATCCTGCTGCGCACCGCGGCCGCCCTCGTGCGACCGACCGGGAGCTGAACCGCCGATGACCCTCGCCCCGCCCCTTCCGCTGACGCTGCCCCGGGCCCGGACGCTGTCACCGGTCCTGCCGGTGGTCGCCGTGATCGCCCTGCTCGGTCTTCCCCTCTCCCCCGGCGGTGAGGGCGGCGCCGGGCCGGCCGACGCGCTGTCCGCGCTGGTCGTGCTGTTCTGTGTGGTGCGGCTGCTGCGGCAGCGGCGGCGCCCGCTGTCCCGTACGGCGGCCGTGGTCCTCGCGATGCCGGTCGCCGGGCTCGCGCTCGCGGCGATGGGCGCGTCCTCACCGGGCGCGGGGCTCACCGGACTCGGCCGCTATCTGCAGATCTTCGTGCTGGTCCCCGCGGCCGTCGTGCTGCTGGTCCGGGACCGGGCCGACCTGCGGGTGCTGGCCTGGTCGTTCGTCGGGCTCGCGGGCTGGCAGGGGGCCGTCGGCGTCCACCAGTTCGTCACCGGGACCGGCGCCTCCTACCAGGGCGCGACGATCCGGGCGGTCGGCACCTTCGGACCGCAGGACGTGATGGGCATGGCGACCGTCGTGTCCTTCGGGCTGGTCTGCGCGGTCGGTCTGGCGCTCGGCGGCTCCCGCGTCCGGCAGCGGGCGGTCGCCGCCGCAGCAGCGCTCGCCCTTCTGGCGCCGCTCGCGCTCTCCTTCAGCCGGGGCGCGTGGATCGCGACCGCGCTGACCTGCACGATCCAGCTGGCCCTCGCCGGGCTGCGCCGGGCGCTCAGATTCGGCGCGGCGGCGGTCGCCGCCGGAGTGGTCCTGGTGGGCGGCTTCGGCGTCGGCTCGGCGATGCTCCAGGAACGCGTCAGCAGCATCACGCAGGTCACGGACGCCCCCGACCAGTCGGTCACCGACCGGTACACCCTGTGGGCGTCCGCGGTCGGCATGTGGGCCGAACAGCCCCTCACCGGCGTCGGGTTGAAGGGCTTCCCCGAACACCGGGACGCGCACGCCTCCCTCGCGCTGTCCTCCGGCAGCGACACCGACGGCGCGGGCTCCGGCTTCGTCCGGCAGCCGCTGCTGTCCCCGCACAACATGTATCTGCTGGTCCTCGGCGAACAGGGCCTGATCGGAGCGCTCGCCCTCGCGGGCGGCTGGCTGGCGATGCTGGCGTGCGGGCTGCGGGGGTGGCTGCGCGCCCGGCGCACCGGCCGCGGTCTCGACTGCGCGCTGTTCGCCTGCGGCCTGCTGGTCTGGCAGCTGATCGACTTCATGTACGCCGACATCGGCGGACCGTCGACGGTGCTGACGGCCGTCGTCTTCGGGATCGTCGCCTGGTGGGCGCTGGTCGGCGGCAGCGCCCTCGAGGAGGCGCAGGCCCGATGACCGTGACGCCTCCTCGGACACCCCGCACGGACGGGCCGGTGTCCGTGCCGCCCGCGCGGTCCGCCGCCCGGTCCGGGGAGACGGTCCCCGAGACCGCCGGGGAGGCCGGCGAACTCCCCGCCGCCTCCAGCGGCTTCCTCGCCAAGGCAGCTCTCGTCACCGCCGCCCTCTCGGTGGCCGGGGCCCTGCTCGGGCTGGTCAGGGACCAGGCGCTGGCCCGGCTCTTCGGGGCGGGCAGCGACACCGACGCCTTCCTCGTCGCGTGGACCGTGCCCGAGTTCGCGGCCACGCTGCTGATCGAGGACGGACTGGCGTTCGCCCTCATCCCGGCGTTCAGCATGGCGCTGGCCCGCCGCTCCCAGGGCGCCCCCGGCGACCCGGTCCGGGCGCTGGTCGCCGGCACGCTGCCCCGGCTTTCGCTGGCGTTCATCGCGGTCGGCGCACTGCTCGTCGGCGCCGCCCCGCAGGTGGTCGACGTCCTCGCGCCCGGTCTGCCCGACCCGGCGCTCGCCGTCGACTGCACCCGGCTCACCGCGACCTGCGCGGTGAGCTTCGGACTTGCCGGGTACTGCAGCGCGGCCCTGCGCGCCCACCGGCGGTATGTGGCGCCCGCGGCGATCTACGTGGCCTACAACGTGGGCATCGTCACCGGGATGTCCGTGCTGGGCGGGCGCTGGGGCGTGCGGTCGGCGGCGGCCGGGGTGGCGGTGGGCGGGCTGCTGATGGTCCTCGTGCAGCTGCCCTCGCTGATCGGTCAGCTCCGCAGGGGCCGGACGGCCGGGGAGGCGCCCGTCGGGCATGAGGAGCCCCGGCCGCTGGACACCGCGCTGCTGACGACCGTCCTGCTCTTCGCGCTGTGCCGGCAGTCCCAGACGCTCATCGAGCGTTTCCTCGCCTCACAGCTTCCGGCGGGGGCGATCTCGCACCTCAACTACGCCCAGAAGGTCGCGCAGATGCCGATGATCCTGTCGGTCATGGTGTGCACGGTGACCTTCCCGGTGGTCGCGCGGGCGCTGGCCGAGGGGGACGCCGAGCGGGCCCGCAGCCGGGTGGAGCGGGATCTGGCGCTGGCGTCGTGCATCGTGCTGCTGGGCACGGCCGCGGTCGTGGCGTGTGCCCCGCAGATCGTCGAACTGCTTTTCCAGCGCGGTGCGTTCACCGCTCAGGACACGGCGGCGACGGCGGGCGTCATGCGGGTGTACGCGCTCGGGCTGCTCGGCCAGACCCTGGTGGGCGTGCTGGTCCGCTCGTACTTCTCGGGAGGCCGCGGCTCCTGGTACCCGGTCGGCGCGATGGCCGGCGGGATCGTCGTGACGTCCTGGATCGGCGCGCTGGGCATCGGCCCCTGGGGCGTGTACGGCATCGCCGTCGCCAACGCGACCGGCATCACCGTCACCGCCCTGATGCTCCTGGCCGGCATGGGTCCGCGCAGCGTCCCGATCCGGGTCCGGGCCGTGCTGCGCGAGCTGAGCCGGCCGGTGCGGGCGGCGCTGTTGGCCACCCTCGCCGGGGCCCTCGCCGCCGCGCGGTTCGCCGACCCGGTGCAGGGGCTCGCCGCCGGGGGCCTCACCGTGACCGTCGTCTTCCTGCTGCTGGGCCGGGCCCTGGGCGCCCAGGGCATCGTCTCCGCACTCCGTTCCGTACGTTCCGCGACCCGAAAGCTCTCCCATGGCCGCTCCTGACCTCAAGCGCCGCGCTCCCGTCCCGTGGGTGGCGATGTACCACTCCGTGGGCGACTGCTCCGACGACCCCTACCGCATCACGGTGACCCCCGAGCGGTTGGAGAGACAGCTGACGTGGCTGCGCCGGCGCGGGCTGCGCGGCGTCTCCATGGCCGAGCTGCTGGCCGCCCGCGCCCGGGGCGAGGGCCGCGACCTGGTGGGCCTCACCTTCGACGACGGCTATGCCGACTTCCTCACCGCAGCCCTGCCGGTGCTGCGCCGGCAGGGCTGCAACGCCACCCTGTTCGTGCTGCCCGGCCGGCTCGGCGGCGACAACGCCTGGGATCCGCTGGGTCCGCGCAAACCCCTGCTGACCGCCGACGGCATCCGCCGAGCGGCCGCCGAGGGCGTCGAGATCGGCTCGCACGGCCTCACCCACGTCGATCTGACCCGGGCCGACGACATCACCCTGAAGGCGGAGACGGTCGAGAGCCGCGCCGCCCTCGCCGAGCTCCTCGGGACCGGGGTCGACGGCTTCTGCTACCCGTACGGGACGGTCGACCGGCGTGCCGTGGACGCCGTGGGCGAGGCCGGTTACGCCTACGCCTGCGCGATCGACCCCGGGCCGCTGAACGGCCTGCACGCCCTCCCGCGGGTCCATGTCGGGCAGGACGACGACGCCGTCCGGCTGTTCCTGAAGCACCGGCTGCACCGGCTGCGCCGGCGTCCCGTCGAGGGGCTGCGGTGAAGGCGCTGCACATCATCACGGGGCTGGGCGTGGGCGGCGCCGAGCAGCAGTTGCGGCTGCTGCTGCGGCATCTGCCGGTCGACTGCGAGGTGGTGACGCTCACCAACCCGGGCTCGGTGGCCGACGGGCTCGCCGAGGACGGCGTCAAGGTCGTCCATCTGGGCATGGCCGGCAACCGCGATCTGGGCGCGCTGCCGCGGCTGGTCCGGGTCGTCCGTTCCGGCGGTTACGACCTCGTGCACACGCACCTGTACCGGGCCTGCGTCTACGGCCGGCTGGCCGCGCGGCTCGCCGGGGTCCGCGCGGTGGTGGCCACCGAACACTCCCTGGGCGACTCGCAGATGGAGGGGCGGCCGCTGACCTCCGGGGTGCGCGCGCTGTACCTGGCCAGCGAGCGGCTGGGCCGCACCACGGTCGCCGTCTCGCCCGCGGTCGCCGACCGGCTGCGCGGCTGGGGAGTGCCGGAACCGCGGATCGAGGTCGTCCCCAACGGCATCGATCTGGCCCGCTTCCGCTTCGATCCGGCGGCCCGCCTGCGCACCCGCAGGCGCCTCGGACTGCCCGACGACGCCTGTGTCGTGGGCGGCGTCGGACGCCTGACGGCGGGCAAGCGCTTCGACGTCGTCATCCGCGCGCTCGCCCGCCTCACCCCTGACCACTGGCTGCTGCTGGTCGGCGGCGGCCCGGAGGAGAACGTGCTGCGGCGCGTCGCGCAGGAGGCCGGGGTCGCCGACCGGGTCCTGTTCGCCGGCGAGCGCCCCTATGTCGCGGACGGCTCTCCCGGCCCCGACCTGCCCTCCCTCGCCTGTGCCATGGACGTGTTCGTCTCGCCGTCCGCCGAGGAGACCTTCGGGCTGGCCGCCGTGGAGGCGCTGGCGTCGGGCCTGCCCGTGCTCTACGCGTCCTGTCCCGCGATCGAGCAGCTGCCCGCGCGGGCGGCGCCGGGCGCGCGCCGGGTGACCGGCGGCGCCGCGGCGTTCGTCCGCGCGCTGTCCGAGTCCCGTGCGCGGCCGCCCGGACCGCGCACCGCCCCCGAGGCGGCGCTCCACTACGACATCGCCCGCAGCGCCGCCCAGCTCATGGACGTGTACGCGACCACCGTTTCCGGACCAGCCCTGTCGTCCTCCGCTTCCCCGACACCCCAGGGAGTCAGTTCCCCATGACCGAGAACCCTCGCCGTCCCGCCGCCCTGCGCCGCGCCAAGGCGCTCCCGCCCTGGGCCCTGCTCGCGACCTGCGCCGTCGCCGGCGGCCTGCTCGGCGGCGCCTACGGGGTCGTCAAGCCGCCCGTGTACACGGCGACCGCGTATGTGGTCGCCGTCCCCACGGCGAAGTCCGACCCGGCCTCGGCGCTCGGCTTCGCGCAGGCCTACGGCCGGGTCGCCACCCAGCTCGCGGTGCTCGGGGACGCTCAGGTGTGGGCCGGCGTGCCGGTGCGGACGCTCCAGCAGAGCGTGCAGACGGCGACCTCGCCGGACGCCCCGATGGTCTCGATCACGGCGACCTCCCGGCGCGCCGACCTGGCCGCCGACATGGCCAACGCGGTCTCCCGCTCGCTGACCCAGCACGCGAAGAGCTCCCAGGCCACCACCAACGTCGAACTCCAGCAGTTCGCCCGCGCGGTGAAGCCGACCGGGCCCTCCTCCCCGTCCCCCACGCTGACCGGTGCCGTGGGGGCGAGCGCGGGCGGGCTGCTCGGCGGACTGCTGCTGCTGGTGCGGCCGAAGCGGAGCCGGGAGGAGGAGGGCGCGCGCCCCGCCGCCGTGCCCGGCCCGGCTCTCGCCGCCGACGCCCACGGGGCGCTGTGAAGCCGACGTTCACCACCGAGGTCGTCACCGACGGGCAGGCCTTCGCCGCTCTCGCCCCGGCCTGGGACCGGCTGTACCAGCGGTGCGCGACGGCCACCCCGTTCCAGAGCCACGCCTGGCTGCACTCGTGGTGGCTGTCGTACGGCCGTCCCGGCCGGCTGCGCCTGCAACTGGTCCGGGACGGCGCGGAACTCGTGGCCGTCGCCCCGCTGACGGCCGTGCGCCGGCCGGTGCCCGCGCTCGTGCCGCTCGGCGGGGCGATCTCCGACTACGGGGACGTCCTGGTCGACGACGAGCGCGGCGAGGCGGCCGTCGGGGCGCTCACCGGCGCCCTCGCGGCCGCCGCCCGCACCGCGCTGATCGACTTCCGCGAGGTGCGCCCGGGCGGTGCGGTGGAGCGCGTCTACGAGCACTGGCGCGGGCCGCGGCGGAGGGTCGGCGACTCGGTGTGCCTGGAGCTGCCCGCCGTGCCGATGGACGAGCTGGTGGCCCGGCTGCCGTCGGCGAAGGCCCAGCGGGTGCGCGCGAAGCTGCGCAAGCTGACCGCGCTCGGCGTGCAGCGCCAGGCGGTGCGCCCGGAGGAGGTGGACTCGGCGCTGCGGCGGCTGCTGGAACTGCACCGGCTGCAGTGGCAGGGGCGGAAGGTGACGGGCGAGCACCTGCGCGACCGGTTCTGCGAGCATCTGGTGCGTTCGGTCGGTCCGATGGTGCGTTCCGGGGACGCGGTGGTCACCGAGTTCCGGCTCGACGACGACGTGGTGGCCGTGGATCTGACGCTGCTGTCGCGGCGGCTGGCCGGGGGCTACCTCTACGGCGCCCATCCGCGGCTGCGGGAGCGCAAGGCGGACGTGGCCGTGATGCTGCTGGAGGCGTGCGCCGAGCACACCCGGGACGGGGGGTGCGCCGCGCTGAGCCTGCTGCGCGGCGACGAGCCGTACAAGCACCACTGGCGGCCCGAACCGGTCGTCAACCAGCGGCTGCTGCTGGCCCGTCGGCGCACTGCCCCGCTGCTGTCGGCGGTCGCGTGCGACGTGGCCGCGCGGCGGCGGGGCAAGGAGTTGCTGCTCCGGCTGGAGCAGCGGAGGGAGCGTGCCGGTGGCGGCGGGCCCTGACGCGGACCTGCCGCCACCGTGCATCGGCTCACCCGTTGCGCGACCACCAGTCCAGGCGGATGCACAGCTTGCCGCCGAGCCAGTACTCGACCCAGTCGCCGAGGTCCATCGGCGTGCAGTTCACCGGGGGTTCGCCGGTGGGGTCGGTGGCGGGCGGGTCGGTGGCGGGCGGGGTCGTGGGCTCGGTGGAGGGCGGGGTCGTCGGGTCCGTGGACGGGTCCGTGGTGGGCGCCGGGGTCGTCGGCTCGGTGACCGGCTCGTCGGTACGGCCGGACAGCAGCGAACGGTAGACCTCGGACGACCGCGGGTTCTGCCCGCACTGCCACACGCCGTGCGGGCAGTAGTCGGTCAGCGTGTTGTACAGCGGCCGGTGCTCGTCCATCCAGGCGATCATGCGGCGCATGTATTCGGTGTTGTCGCCGTTGCGGAAGAGTCCCCATTCGGGATAGGAGATGGGCTTGCCGTGCGATTTGGCGAAGTCCACGTGTGCCTGCAGCCCGTAGGGTTCACTCACCTGCTCGTCGAAGGACAGACCGGTCGGCTGGTCGTACGAGTCCATTCCGATGATGTCGACCGTGTCGTCTCCCGGATAACACTCGGTCCACGGAACGGCGTCCTTGCCGCGCGTCGGCGTGAAATCGAACCTGAATTCCTGGCCCGGCACCGCACGCATGGCGGTGACGATTCTGTTCCAGTACTTCTTCCAGGCCTCCGGGTCCGGCCCGCAGCGATGGGTGTACGTGATGCCGTTCATCTCCCAGCCGAGCACGATCACCGTGTCCGGCGCCTTCAGCGCGACCAGCCGCTCGGCGAGAGCCGTGAAGTGGTGATCGAACTCCCCGTCCGCGCCCTGCCGCAGCAGCCGGCGCACCTCGGAGTCGGAGACGCCCTCCTCGTTGCGCTCCATCATGGGGACGTTGAGGACGAGCATCCGGTCGTCCTTCTCCCGCCGCCAGTTCGCCCACACGTCGAGGAAGCCGGCCGGGCCCTCGATGTTGTGCCACCGGTCGCCCGGCAGGTAGGTGTGGCCGACGCGCAGGTCGGAGCCGCCCAGCCAGGCGCTGAGCTCGGCGATGCGGGCCACGCCGCGGGCTCCGTAGTCGAGGTAGGCGCCGAAGGCGGGGGCGGCGGCCTTCGCCGGCGAGGCCGAGGGCGAGGGCGTCTGCGCCGTGGACGCGCCCGGGGTCTCCGTCGGGGTCCCCGGGGTCCCGGTCGGCGTCTGCGTCGGGGACTCGGCCGGGGTGGGCGTGGGGCTCGCCTCTGCCGCCGCGGTCGTGGCCGGGGCGGGGACGGCCGGTTCGGCCGCGGCGGGAGCCGGTTCGGACGCGGCGGGCGCCGGGACGGTCGGGGTGGGAGCCGGAGGATCGCCGACCCGCACCACCCCCGCGCCCGCGGCGAATCCAGGCCCGGACGCCAGGGCGGCCGAGGCCGCGACGGCTGCCGCGACGACGGCAAGCCGCCGCGACCGTGCGCGTCGCTGTCGTGGAGTCATGCCTGCTCCTTTCTCCACTCGCGCGTAACGCGCACTGCCCGCGCATTACTGACACTCAGTCATATGAAAGTCACACGAAAAGGATCCACGCCACCGCCGATACGGCTTTCGAGTGCCTTGATCGCCCATATCGGTGAACCGAGCCGAAGGACCCGCTGAAAAATGCCCCAGTCGCTGCTCGACACCCGCGTCCCCGCCGTTCTCCTGCGGATCGACCGGAATCCCTTTCACCACGGCACGCTGGGTGCCGTGCGCTCGCTCGGACGCGCCGGAGTCGACGTGCACGTGGTCGCCGAGTCGACGGGAAGTCCCGTGCGCACCTCTCGTTTCGTACGGGAGCTGCACCCCCCGCCGCCGCCCGGCGCCGCCCCCTCCGACATCGCCGCCACCCTGCTGCGGGTGGCCGCCCGCGTCGAACGGCCCGCCGTGCTCATCCCCATGGACGACGCGGGAGCGATCGCGGTGAGCCGGCTGCGCGACGAGCTGGCGCCGGCCTACCTGCTGCCGCAGCAGCCCCGCGCGTTGCCCGAACGGGTCGCCGACAAGGCGGAACTGGTCGCCCTGTGCGCGACGGCGGACGTGCCCCACCCGCTCACGGTGATCCCGGACAGCGCCGCACAGGCCGCCTCCGAGGCCTGGCGGCTCGGCCTGCCGGTGGTGGCGAAGTGGAGCCGGCCCTGGCTGCTGCCCGCCGGCTCGGGGCTGCGCAGCACGGCTCTGGTGCGCTCCCCCCAGGAAGCGCGCGAACTGTATCTGCGCACCGACGAAGCGGGCAGCCGGCTGCTCCTCCAGGCCTTCCTGCCGCCGGGTCAGGACCGCGACTGGTTCTTCCACGGATACGCCGACCGCTCCGGCTCGCTCCGCGCCGGCGGCTCCGGCCGCAAACTGTGCGCCTGGCCGCGTGGGGCCGGACTCACCGCGGTCGGCGAGTGGACGGAGAACCCCGAGGTGCGCGGGCACGCCGAGCGGCTCGTCGACACTCTCGGCCACCGGGGCATCCTCGACCTCGACTTCCGCCGCTGCGGCGGAACCGGCGAGTACCACCTGCTCGACTTCAACCCGCGCCCCGGCGCGCAGTTCCGGCTCTTCACCGACGCCGCCGGAGTGGACGTCGTCCGTGCGCAGCACCTGGACCTGACGCACCGTCCGCTGCCCGTCTGGGAGCCCCGGCCCGGGCGGACGTTCGTCGTGGAGAACTACGCGCCGCTGACCGCGCTGCGACCGACCCGCCGAGGCCGCGAACTGGCCTGGCACGCGGGTGACGACACCGCTCCCGGCCGGGCCATGTGGGGCCTGTGGGGAGCGCACGTCACCCGCCGACTGCTCCACCGGCTGCGCGGGCTGGGCCCGGCGGCAGCCGCCGGGGAGGGGCCCCGCGTGGTCCGCCAGTCCCCGCCGCCCCCGTCCTCCCTGACCCGCCTGCGCACCCAGGCCGGTCCCGCCGAACACAGCGGACGCACCGCACCGGCCCTGGCCGGACCGACCGACGACGAGAAAGCGAGCAGCTGCTGATGTACGACCTGCTGGTGGTGGGAGCGGGCCCGTACGGCCTGTCCATCGCGTCCCACGCCGCGGAGGCCGGGCTGAGCCTGCGCGTCTTCGGCCGGCCGATGGCCTCCTGGCGCGACAACATGCCGGGCGGGATGTTCCTCAAGTCCGAGCCGTGGGCGTCCAACCTGTCCGACCCGGCGGCCCGCTGGCGGCTCGACGCGTACTGCGCGACCCAGGGCGTGGCGGCCGGGCACGGACAGCCGATCCCCGTGGAGACGTTCGCCGAGTACGGCCTGTGGTTCGCCCGCAACGCCGTCCCCGACGTGGACGAGCGCACGGTGGTCCGCATCGCGTCGCTGCCCGGCGGCTTCGAAGCGGTCACCGAGGACGGCGAGACCGTGCAGGCCCGCACGGTCGCCCTCGCGGTCGGCGTGATGCCGTTCGTGGAGATCCCCGCGGCCCTGCGCGGCCTGCCCTCCTCGCTCGTCTCGCACAGCAGCCACCACGGCGACCTCGACCGCTTCCGCGGCCGGGACGTCACCGTGATCGGCGGCGGACAGGCCGCCCTCGAGACGGCCGCCCTGCTCGCCGAACAGGGCACCCGGGTCCGCGTGCTGGCCCGCGCCGACCGGCTGTACTGGAACGACGTGCCGCCGCCCTGGGAGCGCCCGTGGTGGCGGTCGGCCCGCTCCCCGCACAGCGGCCTCGGCTGCGGCTGGCGCAACTGGTTCTACGCCGAACGCCCGGGCCTCTACCGACGGCTCCCGGAGCCGACCCGGGCGCGGATCGCGGCGACGGCGCTGGGACCGGCCGGCGCCTGGTGGGTGCGCGACCGGGTGGAGGGCGCCGTGGAGGTGTGCCTCGACCACGAGGTGACGGCGGCACGCGCGGCGGACGGCGGGGTACGGCTGGAGGTGACGGGCGCGGACCCCTTCGAGACCGAGCACGTGATCGCGGCCACCGGCTTCCGGGCGACCCGCGAGCGGCTCGGGCTCCTCTCCGGCCCGCTGCGCGACGCGCTGGCCACGGTGGCCGACGGCTCCCCCGAGGTGGGCCGGGACTTCGAGTCGTCCTGCCCCGGACTGTTCATGGCCGGCCTGGTGACGGCCGCCGGGTTCGGGCCGGCGATGCGCTTCGTGCACGGCGCGACCTTCACGGCGGGGGCCCTGGTCCGGGGCGTCCGGCGCCGGCTGCACTCGGGACTGCCGGGCGGGGCGATCCCGGCGCCCGGCCGGCGCGGGACGACGGAGGCCGTGCGGCGCTGAGCACACCGAGGGCCCGCCGTCCGGACCGGCCCGCACGGAACGCGGCGCCATCCGGCGACAGGCCCGGGACGTGGCACCGGTGCCGGCCGCGCGGGCTGCCGGCACCGGGTGCGTTCACCGCCGGGAGGCGGCCCTGCCTCGCCTGTACAGAACGGCGCCGCCCGCGATCAGCGCCGCGCTGACGCCGGAGGCGGCCAGCAACGCCGCGTTGTCACTGCCGGTGTGCGGCAGCTCGGGCGGGGTGTGCCCGCCGCCACCGCCGTTGTGCGGGGGCGCGGTGTGCTCGCCGCCGGGCGGCGTGCTGTGCCCGCCTCCGGGCGGAGGTGTGCTGTGACCCCCGTGCGGAGGCGGTGTCGAGTGCCCGCCGTGCGGAGGCGGGGTGCTGTGACCGCCACCGGGAGGCGTCGAGTGGCCCCCGCCGGGAGGCGTGGAGTGCCCCCCGCCGGGAGGCGAGCTGTGACCCCCTCCGGGCGAGCTGTGACCTCCGCCGGGAGGCGAGCTGTGCCCACCGCCCGGAGGCGAGCTGTGGCCGCCGCCGGGAGGCGTCGAGTGACCCTCGCCGGGAGGCGAGCTGTGACCCCCGCCGGGCGGGGTGGAGTGACCTCCGCCGGGAGGCGAGCTGTGCCCACCGCCCGGAGGAGTGCTGTGGCCCCCACCGGGAGGCGTCGAGTGGCCCCCGCCCGGAGGCATGCTGTGGCCGCCGCCGGGAGGCGTCGAGTGGCCCCCGCCGGGAGGAGTGCCGTGGCCGTGACCGCCGCCCGGAGGCATGTGGCCTCCGCCGCCGCATGTGTCGCCGTAGCCGCAGTCGTCTCCGTGCCCGTGCCCGTGCCCGGCCTGACCGGAGTCGCCGTAGCCCGAGTCGCCGTAGCCCGAGTCGCCGTAGCCGGAGTCGCCGTAGCCGGAGTCGCCGTAACCGGGCTCCTCGTCGTCGGAGTCGCCGTAGCCGAAGTCCCCGTAGCCCGAGTCGCCGTAGCCGGACTCCTCGTCGTCGGACTGGCCGTAGCCGGAATCCCCGCCGTGCGGGTCGTCGTGGTCCTTCGGTGTCCCGTGCGCGCGGGTCTCGCGGGCGACGGCCTGCTCGGCGCAGGCGTTGCCGAACGCGGGGTCGAGCGCGGCGATGACGTCGGCCGAGTTCCCGCAGACGGTCAGCGGGACGTGCAGCGGGGCCTCGACGTGGTTGCCCGAGAGGGCTCCTGGTGAACCGTTGGCCGCCCCCTCGGCGTTCGCGTCGGCGAGGGCGTAGCCGCCCCCGCACAGGGACAGAATGCTCGTCGCGGCGGCGGCCGCGACCATTCCCCTGCTCAGGGTCTGTCGCAATCTCGTGGTCTTCCTGCTCGGAGAAGTGGGAAAGGCCGGCCTCGGACCACACGGAAGTCGTCCAAGGCCGGCCCGGGTCCGGCCCAACGGCCGGGAATGACGTGTCGTCAGTCGTTGATGCAGACGTTGCCGCCGGTCGGGTTCAGCGCGGCGATGACGTTGATGGAGTTGCCGCACACGTTGATCGGGATGTGGATCGGAATCTGGACGACATTGCCGGACAGGACGCCCGGGGAGCCGATGGCAGCGCCGTTGGCACCGGCGTCGGCGAAAGCGGGGGCGGCCCCGCCCAGGGCCAGGATCAGACCCGCGACAACAGCAGCGCTCTTCTTCATGGGTTTCCCTTCTCTGCGGTCATGCCCAGATGACGGTCGAAACCGAGCGAGCGCAACTGGATCGGCTCGCACCATGACTCGCAGGCTGCAAACGACAGATGGCCGAGAGAAGAAACTGAGAAACGCGCGCCGTCCGGGAATTCACTCGAACGCCTTCATACAATTGACCCGCCGGACCCAACGGGGAGAAACGATTCGTCTGAGCAGCGCAACATAAATTGACAGAACATCAGGGAAAATCGCCGGATGAACACCGAAGCCGGACGGTCCGCCGAAAGAGGCACGGACCGTCCGGCGAGCGACGCCGGGGGCGTCAGCCGTTGGCCGCTCCATTGCCCGAGAGGGCGCTGATGTCGTCCAGGATGTGCGACAGCGGCTCGTCGCCCTTGGCCTGGGTGCTGTTCTCGGCGCACTGCTGGTTCTGCGGGGAGGACAGGACGTTGACGTCCTGAACCGTGATCGGGAGGGCTCCGAGAACCCCGCCCACGTTCGCCTTGACGGGCAGGCCGACGCACAGCTTGTTGAGGGAGCTCTGAACCAGCGTGGCCTGCGGGCTCATGTCGCCCTTGGTCACCGAGTTCCCGAAGGCCTCGTGCGCCCCGTTGCCGCTGGCGGAGGTGGTGCCCGCGTCGTCCCCGATGGCAAGCGCCTGGGGGGCGGCAGCCGCCGACACTCCGATGACGGAAGCGGCGACCGCAGCCGCGGCCATTGCCTTCTTCAGCATTTCGCTATTCCTTTCCCTGTCCTGGCGCCGGGCCAGGACCATGTGCCTGCCACCGATCAACCGGATGCGCCGGGTTTGGTTGCGGCCCTTCACCCGATCGGTTTTTCCGACCCGACGACCGGATTTCCCGCCTATAGGCCATCGGAGTGAAGTGGGGCAACCAAGCGGGGCCGTTGGCGTTAAGCAGAACGCTCCGGTGGACGGGGTTCTCACGAAGGGACTTACACAAGTGATCAAGAAGGTACTGGCCGCCGCTGCGGTCGCCGCCTCCGTCGTCGGCGTCGCCGCCGCAGCAGCAACCCCCGCGCTCGCCATCGGCAACGACAGTGGCACCACCTCCGCCAGCGGCAACGGCGCCAGCCAGTCGTTCGGCAACTCCGCCACCTTCGGCAACATGAGCCCCCAGATGGCGCTGGTCCAGGGTTCCCTCAACAAGCCCTGCATCGGTCTGCCCGCCAAGATCAACGCCGGCTCGGTCCTCGGCGCCATTCCGATCGCGGTCCAGGACATCAACGTCCTGTCCTCCCCGCAGAACCAGCAGTGCGTGGAGAACAGCACCCAGGCGAAGGGCGACGAGGCGCTGTCGCACATCCTGGACGACATCTCCGTGCTCGCCGGCAACGGTGCGGCCAACCACTGAGTCCGACGTGGTGAACGGGTTCTTTTTCTGAGCCCCCGGGTGGTTTCTCCACCCAGGCAGCGGGCCGCCGGATCATCGGCGCCCCGCTGTTCTAGCGTGCGCCGGGTGACGACGAAGAGAAACCTTCTGCCACGTCGGCTGGCGATTCCCTCAATCGTCCTGGCCGCCACCGGCGCGATGCTCGGCAGTTCCGCGCTGCCCGCCCGGGAGCACGCCCCGCGCGCGATGAACGTTCTGCTGATGGGCACCGACGAACGGGACACCATCTCCGCCGGCGAGAAGCACGAGTTCCACGCCGGCGGCCAGGCCTGCGGCTGCACGGACGTCCTGATGCTGATTCATCTCTCGGCGCGGCGGGACCGTGTCAGCGTGATCGGTCTGCCCCGTGACTCCTGGGCGCACATCCCGCAGTACCGCGGTCCGGACGGCAAGCAGCGCAAGGCGCATCCGGCGAAGCTCAACGCGGCGTACCAGGAGGGCGGCGCGGAGCTCACCGTCAAGACGGTCGAGTCCATGACCAGGCTGAGCGTCGACCGGTTCGTCCAGGTGGACTTCCGGCGGTTCATGGACTCCGTGGACGAGGTCGGCGGCGTCGAGGTGTGCACCCCACGGCGGCTGAAGGACTTCGCGACCGGCTTGGACCTCAAGCCGGGCAAGCACCGGCTCGGCGGCGGGCAGTCGCTGCAGTACGTACGCTCACGGCACGTCGACACCAGCGCCGACCTCGGCCGCATCCAGCGCCAGCAGCGTTTCCTGTTCCAGTCCTTGCTCGAAGTGCAGGCGCGCAGACTGCTCGACGACCCGCGGCGCACCCTGCACCTGGTGCGCACCCTCCTCGGGGGCGGCTCGCAGGGGTTCTCGCTGAACGAGCTCGCCCAGGAGGCGGCCGCGCTGCGCAGGCTGCCGGACGCGGCGACGGAGTTCACGACCGTGCCGATCGGCGGGTTCGCCCCGGCCTCCCTGGGCATCGGTTCGGCGCTGGCCTGGGACGACCGTAAGGCGGACGCGCTCTTCACGAAGGTGCACCGGGACGAGCCGCTGGTCGCCGAGGGCAAGAACCCCCGGCCGAAGGATCCGCCGACCGTTCTCGGCAGCACGGTGGCGGTGCGCGGGAGCGCGTATGCGTGCAGGTGAGGGGCGCACGGCCGGCACATCCGGTGCGCTGGGCCGATCGGGGCACGCCGCGCAACCCCGGTCGGGGTCGGGGCGTTGTTGATCACGCGGCTCCTCCCCCGGTGCCCGCGCCTTTCGAAAGGGAACGAACATGAAGAAGCTGTGGGCATCCGCGGCCCTCGCCGCCTCGGTCGCCGGTCTCGCGGCCGTGAGCGCCCCGCAGGCCCTGGCCATCGGTGACGACAGCGGCACCACTTCCGCCAGCGGCAACGGCGCCTCGTCGGAGTTCGGCAACTCGGCCACCTTCGGCGACATGAGCCCGCAGCTCTCGCTGGTCCAGGGCTCGCTGAACAAGCCGTGCATCGGCCTGCCCCTCAAGGCGAACGTGGGCGGGGTTCTCGGCGCGCTCCCGATCACCGTTCAGGACGTCAACGTCCTGTCCTCCCCGCAGAACCAGCAGTGCGTGGAGAACAGCACCCAGGCCAAGGGCGACGAGCCGCTGTCGCACATCCTGGACGACATCTCCGCCCTCTCGGGCAACGGCGCGGGCAACGGCTGAGCCGCAGCCCGACGTACCGCGACGGCGGGTCACCGGTTCTCCGGTGGCCCGCTGTTTCGTGTGCCGCCCGGGGTGTGCGGGGGCGGAGACGGAAAGTCCGGGCGTCCGGGCGGGACCTCCTACAGGTCCAGGTGGTTCGCGTCGGCGATCGCCTCGGCCAGGGCGGTGACGTCCGCGTCCTCGGTCTTCTTCGCCAACGTGCGGGCTGTTTCCTGCAGTTCGGTCAGGTCGGGGGCGTCCGGGAGCGGGGTCTGCGGGCGGCGCAGAACGTCGGCGAAGTAGGCGGCCGTCGCCGTGACGCGGAAGCGGGCGGAGGCGTCGGCGAGGTCGTCGTGCAGGGCGCCGGTCTCGATCCGGCCGGACGTCTCGTGCGGGGTGCGGGTCTCGGGGTCGAGCCAGCGGACGGTGGCCGTGGCGAGGCGTCCGGCGGCGCCGGGCTTGACGCGCACGGCGTAGAGGGCGGTGACGGTGTGGCCGGGGCCCACCTCGCCGCCGTCGACGCGGTCGTCGCGGAAGTCGTCGTCGGCGACCCGGCGGTCGTCGTAGCCGACGAGGCGGAACTCGGCGACGGCGTCGGGGTCGAAGGCGACCTGGGCCTTGGCGTCGCGGGCGGTCAGGTCGACGTTGCGCGGGAGGTCGTCGCAGAAGACCTTGCGGGCGCCGGTCTCGTCCGACACGTAGACGGTGTGGCCGTCGCCCTTGTCCGCGAGGCGTTCCATCAGGGCGTCGCCGTAGTCGCTGCCGACGCCGACGCCGAAGAGGGTGACGCCGTGTTCGCGGCGGGCGGTGTCGATGCGTTCGAGGATCGTGTCGGCGTCGGTGTCCCCGGTGTTGGCGAGGGCGTCCGAGATCAGGACGACCCGGTTGGTGGCGCCCTTGCGCAGTCCCTCCACGGCGGTGGCGTAACCGGTCTCGACGCCGGCGCCGAGGTTGGTGGAGTCGGTGGGTTCCAGGCCGTCGACGGCTTCGTGGACACGGCCGCGGTGACCGCCGAGGCGGGTCATCGGCAGGACGGTCTCGGCCTCGCCGCTGAAGGTGACGAGGGCGACGGAATCGTCGTCGCGCAGGCGGTCGGTCATCGTGCCGAGGGAGGACTTGGCGAGGTCCAGACGGCCGGGTTCGCCCATCGAGCCGGAGACGTCGATGACGAAGGTGAGGGCGGCGGGCGGACGTTCGCCCTGTTGTGCGGCCGTACGGGTGGCGAGGCCCACGCGGACCAGGGACCAGCCGTCGTCGCCGGTGCGGGCGCCGTCGACGGTGACCGAGAAGCCGTTGCCGTCCGGGCGTTCGTAGTCCTGGCGGAAGCTGTTGACGAACTCCTCGGGGCGGACGGTGGCGGGCTCCGGACGGCGGCCCTCGGCGAGGGTGCGGCGGGCGTAGCCGTAGGACGCGGTGTCCACGTCGAGGGCGAAGGTGGAGAGGCGGTCGGAGCGTCCCTCGTCGCCCTCCTCGCCGGCGCGCGGTGCGCTCGGCGCGGGGAAGGCGTCGCTGTTGCGGGCCGCTCCGTCCGCGGCCTTGCTTCCGGCGGAGTCCTCGGCCCCGCCGCAGCCGGTCAGCAGCAGTGCCGCTGCCGCCGTGAAGGCGAACAGTGCAGGTGCCCGGTGGTTGTTCATGTCTGTGCCCCCTGTGTACGTCGACGTCTGTGACTGTGACGGGACAGGGGGCCGGAACGTGCGACACGGGGAGTTGCGGATGCGTCTCGAACAGAGCACGGTCACCGGCCGCCGAGACCGGCCGGTGATCCCCCGGTGACCTAGGAGACGACGTCCTTGCGGGCGAAACCGCGGAAGGCCAGGGCGAACAGGACCAGGGCGTATGTCACGGAGACGGCGGCGCCCTGGATCATGCCGGACCACTCGGGGGTGGGCTGGACGGCGTCGGCCCAGGCGAACTGCCAGTGCGCGGGAAGGAAGTCCCGCCAGTCGCCGAGGGCGGTGACGGCGTCCAGGACGTTGCCGACGATGGTCAGGCCGACCGCGCCGCCGACCGCGCCGAGGGGGGCGTCGGTCTTCGTGGAGAGCCAGAACGCGAGCCCCGCGGTGACCAGTTGGGAGACGAAGACATACCCGACCACGACCACCAGCCGCTGGGCGGCCGTGCCCGGGTCGAGCGCGCCGCCGGTGGGCAGCTCCAGCGGGCCCCAGCCGTAGGCCGCGCTGCCGACCGCGAGGGCGACGACCGGCAGCAGGACCATCGCGGCCAGGCTGAGGCCGAGGCCGACGACGAGCTTGGACCACAGCAGCCTGGCGCGGGGCACGGGGGCGGCGAGGAGGTAGCGCAGGGAGGACCAGCCGGCCTCCGAGGCGACGGTGTCCCCGCAGAACAGGGCGACCGGGATGACGAGCAGGAAGCCCGCCGACACGAACAGGTTGACCGCGGCGAAGTTGGCGCCCGACGCGGTCGCCGTGTCCATCAGGCTCACCTGGTCGTTGCGGCCGCCGGGCTCGCCGCCGATGGCGAAGGCGATCAGCAGGACGAACGGCAGGGCGGCGAGGATGCCGCCCATGATCAGCGTGCGGCGGCGCTTGAGCTGGCGGACCAGCTCGACGCGCAGCGGCAGGGTGCGGCCGGGCTGGTAGCCGGAGGCGACCTCGGTGAGCGTGCTCATGCGGAACCTCCGATCAGGGTGAGGAAGGCGTCCTCGAGGCGGCGGTGCGGGCCGACCGAGGTCACCGGCACGTCGAGCCGGACGAGTTCGGCGATCAGGCGCCGGGCGGTGCCGTCGGCGTCCAGCCGGATCAGCAGGCCTTCGTCGGCGGGGAGCGCGGAGGCCACACCGGGCAGCGCCGCGATCTTCTCGACGACCGGTTCGTCCACGGGGACGGCGGTGCCGACGAGGAGGGTGTCGCCGGAGCCGATGATCTCGGCGACCGGACCGGCCTGGACGAGCCGGCCGCGGTCCATGACCACGAGGTGGGTGCAGGACTGCTCGACCTCCGCCAGGAGGTGGCTGGAGACGATCACCGTGCGGCCGGCCGCCGCGTAGCGGATCATCACCTCGCGCATCTCGCGGATCTGCGGCGGGTCGAGGCCGTTGGTCGGCTCGTCGAGGATGAGCAGGTCCGGCAGGCCCAGCATGGCCTGGGCGATGGCGAGGCGCTGGCGCATGCCCTGGGAGTAGGTGCGCACCGCGCGGGCGAGCGCATCGCCGAGGCCGGCGATCTCCAGGGCCTCGTCGAGGTGGGCGTCCCCGGCCGGACGGCCGGTGGCCCGCCAGTACAGCTCGAGGTTCTCCCGGCCGGTCAGGTGCGGCAGGAAGCCGGCGCCCTCGACGAAGGAGCCGACGCGGGAGAGCACGGGGGCGCCCGGGCGGATGGCGTGGCCGAAGACGCGGATCTCGCCGCCGTCGGGCGTGATCAGGCCCATCAGCATGCGCAGGGTCGTCGTCTTGCCGGCGCCGTTGGGACCGAGCAGTCCGAGGACCTGGCCCTTCTCGACCTGGAAGGACAGTTCGCGGACGCTGTAGCGGTCGCCGTTCGCGTACTTCTTGCTCAGGTCGGTGATCCGCAGCGGGACCTCGGCGAGCGCCGGGTCGGGGGCGGGTGCGGCGGTGCGGCGGCGGGCCGTCAGCAGCAGGGCGAGCGCGAGCGCCGCGCCGGTGAGGGGGAGCCACCAGACCCAGGACGGGAGGGGTGCGGCGGCGGTCGTCACGGCCGGGGCGGTGGGGACCTTCAGGTCCCCCTTCATCGACACGGTGTACGTCGCCGGGGCCATCGGGGAGGCGTAGCCGAGGTCGGTGGAGGCGAGGACCAGGCGCAGCCGGTGCCCTTCCTCGACCTTGTGGTCGATCGCGGGGAGGGTGATCGTGACGTCCTTGCCGGCCTCGGCGCCGTCGACGCGGACCGGGGCGACGAGTTGGGAGGGCAGCACCTGGCTGCCGCTGCCGCCGACGTCGTAGACCTTGGCGAAGAGCACGGCGGTGCCGGTCGTCGACTTCACGTGGACGGTGACCGTCGGCGAGCCGGTGACCCGCAGGTCGTCGGCGAGCGGCGCGGAGTCGAAGGCGGCGTACTGGCCGGGGAAGTCGAGGGAGACTCCGACGCCGAGGGCGGAGAGCCGGGAGAGGCCGCCGCCGCCGAGGCCGGGCAGGGCGGACACGGCGGGCGGGGTGGCTCCGGGCGGGTTGACGAAGGACTGCTCCTCGCGTCGGCCGGTCAGCGCGAAAGCGCGGTCGCCGTGGGTCAGACCGGGGTAGGCGTCCGCGCTCGCGCCCCGGAGCCGGGCGGCGCCGTCGGTGGAGTCGACGCCTCCGGTGCGGGTGACGCGGAAGGCCGGGCCGGTGTCGGCCGACTTGTCGTCCTTGAGGTAGCGGTCGAACCAGGAGGCGACGCGGGCCTGGACGCGGGCGGCCTCCATGTCGCCGCCGTCGTGGCCGCCGGAGATCCAGTCGACGTCGACGGGCGCGCCGTTCTTGCGGATCGCCTTCTCGGCGGCATCGGACTGGGCGAGGGTGAACAGGGAGTCGGTCTGGCCCTGGAGGAGGAGGGTGGGGACCTTGATGCGGTCGGCGACGGCGGACGGCGAGCGTTCCTCGAGGAGCCGGCGAGCGGCGGCGTCCGGGACGCCGGACTCGGCGACGCGCTCGTACATCGCGGCCAGCGCGGGTTCGAAGCGGGCGGCGCCGCCACCGGTGTTGAAGAAGACGCCGGCCCACAGCTTCTTGAACACGCCGTCGGGGAACAGGGCGTCCGCGAGGTTCCAGTAGGTGATCGCCGGGGCGATGGCGTCGACCCGGTCGTCGTGTCCGGCGGCGAGCAGGGAGACCGCGCCGCCGTAGGAGGCGCCGGCCACGCCCACGCGCGGGTCGCCGGGCTTGTCGAGCCGGACATCGGGCTGCTTCGCGAGCCAGTCGATCAGCCGGGAGACGTCGGCGACCTCGCCCTTCGGGTCGTTCAGCCCGATCCTGCCGGTGGACTCGCCGAAGCCGCGCGCGGACCAGGTGAGCACCGCGTAGCCGTCGCGGGCGAGCTGCTCGGCCTGCTGCCGGACGTCGTCCTTGCTGCCGCCGAAGCCGTGCGCGAGGAGGACGGCGGGGCGCCGGCCGGAGCCGCCCGCGGTGAAGTAGGAGGTGTCCAGGCGTACGCCGTCCACCGCCATGACCCGGTCGGCGCGGTGCACCGCGGGCGTGTCGTCGTCGGAGGCGACGGCCGTCCAGGTACCGGCACCGGCGAGTACGACCACGGCGGCCGCGGCGGCGAGGAGCCGTCGCGCCCGCCGTGGTCCTCGCAGACCGGGCAGTCGAAGATCCATGCTTCAACCGTACGGGGTCAACCTGTCGTGGAGTTGTCGACCGCAGACCGAACTCGGCGACCTCCCCGGGGCGTACGCGGCCGTGGGGGCATACCGCGGACGCGGTACACGCGGGCCGGGTCCTGTCCGTCCCCGGGACGGTCGGCAGCCGGCGGGCGCCGTCTCGGCAGAGCGCGGACGGGCCGGATCCGTCGGGCCGTTCGGGTCGCTCGGCGGGCGCCGGGACCGCGGGGCTCCCGGCGCGAAAGTGGGGCGACGTCCGGCATCCGGACGTGTCAGTGTGACCCATTAGGGTTCGGGGATCACAGACGACGCACAGGGGTGGGGACTCATGAAGGCGAAGTACGCGGGGGCCTGGACGGCAGTCGCTCTGGCGGCCCTGGTCACGACGGCCGGGTGCGGCAGCGAGACCGCCAAGGACGCGGCCAAGGCCGTGGACGGCACGGACGCGATCATGGCGGCGCTGGGCCGGGCGACCGACCGCACCGAGCAGCTCGGTTCGGCCGAGGTGAAGATGACCACCTCCATGGGCACCGGCGCTCCGGTCGCCATGGAGGGCACCTACTCGTGGGGCGACGGGTACGCCTTCGACGTCCTGATGGACACCGCGGCCGCGCAGATGCAGCAGCTGCAGGACGCTCCGAAGACGCGCATGCTCTTCGTGGACGGCGCGTACTACTACGACGTCGACCCGCAGGCCGCCGGCCCTCTCAAGGGCAAGGAGTGGATGAAGATCGACAGCTCGGCCGTCTTCGGCACGCAGGGCGCGCAGGCGCTCAGCGGCAGCAACGGCAGCCCGTCGGCGTCCATGAAGGGCCTGAAGTACGCGGACGACGTCGAGAACCTCGGCTCGGAGAAGATCAACGGCAAGACCACCACGCACTACCGGGCCGTCATCGACCAGGCCGGGATGGGCAAGTTCAAGAAGGCCTACGGCGACAAGGACAACCTCTTCGGCTCGCTCACCGGCGGCGCCTCCTCGATCACCATGGAGGTGTGGGTCGGCCCCAAGGACCTGCCGGTCCGCATGATCCAGGAGATCGGCGCCATGAAGGTCACCATGGACTTCGAGAAGTTCGGTCAGACGGCCCCGGTCAAGGCGCCGCCGGCCGCGCAGACCGGCGACCTCACCGAGGCGGTCAAGGCGGCCGGCGGTGGCTCCGGCGCCGGCTCCACCACCGGCTGACGTCCACGCCACGGCCGCCGGTCCACGCCGTCGGCCGGCGCACGGCGACGCCCTGCCCCCCGGACGGGGCAGGGCGTCGCGGTGTGTGCGGGATCAGTGGTTGCGGGGGAAGCCCAGGTCCACGCCCGCCGGGGCGTCGGCCGGGTCGGGCCAGCGGGTGGTGACGACCTTGCCGCGGGTGTAGAAGTGCGTGCCGTCGTTGCCGTAGATGTGGTGGTCGCCGAAGAGCGAGTCCTTCCAGCCGCCGAAGCTGTGGTAGCCGACGGGGACCGGGATCGGGACGTTCACGCCGACCATGCCCGCCTCGACCTCCAGCTGGAAGCGACGGGCCGCGCCGCCGTCCCGGGTGAAGATCGCGGTGCCGTTGCCGAACGGCGAGGCGTTGATGAGGGCGATGCCCTCGTCGTAGGTGTCGACGCGCAGCACGGTCAGCACCGGGCCGAAGATCTCGTCCTGGTAGGCCTTCGCGGTGGTCGGCACCTTGTCGAGGAGGGAGATGCCGATCCAGTGGCCGTCCTCGAAGCCGTCGACGGTGTAGCCGGTGCCGTCGAGGACGACCTCGGCGCCCTCGGCCGCCGCGCCCGTCACGTAGGACGCCACCTTGTCGCGGTGGACGGCCGTGATGAGCGGGCCCATCTCGCTCGTCGGGTCGTTGCCGGGACCGATCTTGATCTTCTCGGCGCGCTCGCGGATCTTCTCCACGAGCTCGTCGCCGATCGCGCCGACGGCGACGACCGCGGAGATGGCCATGCAGCGCTCGCCCGCCGAGCCGTACGCGGCGGAGACGGCGGCGTCGGCGGCCGCGTCCAGGTCCGCGTCCGGCAGGACCAGCATGTGGTTCTTCGCGCCGCCCAGCGCCTGGACGCGCTTGCCGTTCGCGGAGGCGGTGGTGTGGATGTAGCGGGCGATCGGCGTCGAGCCGACGAAGGACACGGCCTTGACGTCCGGGTGCTCCAGGAGACGGTCCACGGCCACCTTGTCGCCCTGCACGACGTTGAACACGCCGTCCGGGAGACCGGCCTCGGACAGCAGCTCGGCGATCTTCAGCGAGGCCGACGGGTCCTTCTCGGACGGCTTCAGCACGAACGTGTTGCCGCAGGCGATCGCGATCGGGAACATCCACATCGGGACCATCGCCGGGAAGTTGAACGGCGTGATGCCCGCGACGACGCCGAGCGGCTGGCGGATGGACGCGACGTCCACCCGGCTGGCCACCTCGGTCGACAGCTCGCCCTTCAGCTGCACGGTGATCCCGCAGGCCAGGTCCACGATCTCCAGGCCGCGCGCGACCTCGCCGAGCGCGTCGCTGTGCACCTTGCCGTGCTCGGCGGTGATCAGCTCGGCGATCGCGTCCCGGTTCGCGTCGAGCAGCGCCCGGAACGCGAACAGGATCGTGCTCCGCTTGGCCAGCGAGGAGGTGCCCCAGGTGGCGTAGGCGTCCTTCGCGGCCGCGACCGCGGAGTCGACCTCGTCCACCGAGGCGAACGCGACCTTCGTGGTGACGGCGCCGGTCGCGGGGTCGGTGACCGGCCCGAACGAACCCGACGCGCCTTCGACGGTCTTGCCGCCGATCCAGTGGTTGACGATCTTCGTCATGACCGAGTGCTCCTTCACAGATGGCGGCGTCGGGTAGAGACGTGCCGTTCGTACAGCTCACGTGCCTTCACCGCGGACGGTCGCGTCGCGGTCTCGGCCACAGGTACATCCCACCAGGCCTGCGCGGGCGGCGGGCCCGACACAGTGTCGGCCGTTTCGGTCTCGACGTAGACACATGTGGGAGTGTCGGCGCGCCGCGCCTCGGCGAGGGCTTCGCGCAGTTCGCGGACGGTCTTCGCGCGCAGCACCCGCATGCCGAGGCTGGCCACGTTGGCGGCCAGGTCGACGGGCAGCGGGGCGCCGGTGAAGGTGCCGTCGTCCGCGGTGTAGCGGTAGGCCGTGCCGAAGCGCTCGCCGCCCACCGACTCCGACAGACCGCCGATGGAGGCGTAGCCGTGGTTCTGCACGAGCAGGATCTTGATCGCGATCCCCTCCTGCACGGCCGTCACGATCTCGGTCGGCATCATCAGGTACGTGCCGTCGCCGACCAGCGCCCAGACGTTGCGCTCCGGTGCGGCCAGTTTCACGCCGATCGCGGCGGGGATCTCGTACCCCATGCAGGAGTAGCCGTACTCCAGGTGGTACTGGTCGCGGGAGCGCGTCCGCCACAGTTTGTGCAGGTCGCCGGGGAGCGAGCCGGCGGCGTTGATGATCACGTCCGACTCGTCGGCGAGGGCGTCCAGCGCGCCGAGCACCTGCGGCTGCGTCGGGCGGACGTCGGGCTCGTCGGCCTCGTAGCAGGCGTCGACGCGCTGCTCCCAGCGTTCCTTGTCCTCGGAGTACGCGGTGACGTAGACGTCCGCGACCCGGTGCCCGTGCAGACGCAGGGCCTCGGTCAGCTCGCGAAGGCCGCTGCGGGCGTCCGCCACGAGGGGCAGGCCGGCGAGCTTGTGGCCGTCGAAGGAGGCGATGTTGAGGTTGAGGAAGCGGACGCCGTCACCCGCGAACAGGGTGTTGGAGGCGGTAGTGAAGTCGGTGTAGCGGGTGCCCACGCCGATGATCAGGTCCGCCGTGCGGGCCAGCTCGTCGGCGGTCGCGGTGCCCGTGTGGCCGACGCCGCCCACGTCCTGCGGGTGGTCGTGACGCAGCGAGCCCTTGCCGGCCTGGGTGGAGGCGACGGGGATGCCGGTGGCCTCGGCGAACTCGGCGAGGGCCTCCTCGGCGCGGCTGTGGTGGACGCCGCCGCCCGCGATGACCAGGGGGCGTTCGGCCGACCTGATCGCGCGTACGGCCTCGGCGAGTTCGACGGGGTCGGCGACCGGGCGGCGGACCGCCCAGACACGCTCGGCGAAGAACTCGTCCGGCCAGTCGTAGGCCTCGGCCTGGACGTCCTGCGGCAGGGCGAGGGTGACCGCGCCGGTCTCCACCGGGTCGGTGAGGACGCGCATCGCCTGCAGCGCCGCCGGGATCAGCGCCTCCGGGCGGGTGATCCGGTCGAAGTACTTCGACACCGGGCGCAGGCAGTCGTTGACCGACACATCGCCCGCGTAGGGGACTTCGAGCTGCTGGAGCACCGGGTCGGCGACCCGGGTGGCGAAGACGTCGCCGGGCAGCAACAGGACCGGCAGCCGGTTGACGGTGGCGAGGGCCGCTCCGGTGACCAGGTTGGTCGCGCCGGGGCCGATCGACGTCGTCACCGCGTGGGTGGACAGCCGGTTCGACTGACGGGCGTAGCCGACGGCCGCGTGGACCATCGACTGCTCGTTGCGGCCCTGGTGGAACGGCATCTCGTCGCCGTACTCGACCAGCGCCTGGCCGAGGCCCGCGACGTTGCCGTGGCCGAAGATGCCCCAGGTCGCGCCGATCAGCCGCTGCCGTACGCCGTCGCGCTCGGTGTGCTGGGCGGCGAGGAAGCGCACCAGCGCCTGGGCGACCGTCAGCCGCGTCGTCGAGGTCTGCGCCGTCATCGGTAGCCCCCTGTGCTCTCTACGTGGTCGGGGTGGAAGCAGATCCGCCACTCCCGGGTCCGCCCCGGTCCCGCCATGACGTTCAGGTAGTACATGGCGTGCCCGGGCTGGGCGACGGCCGGTCCGTGCCAGCCGTCGGGGACGAGCACGGCGTCGCCGGAGCGCACCTCGGCGAGGACGTCGGCGCCGCCCTCCCGCGAGGGGGACACCCGCTGGTAGCCGAAGCCGTTCGGGCCGTCGATCTCGAAGTAGTAGATCTCCTCGAGCTCGGCCTCCTCGCCCGGCCGGTACTCGTCGTGCTTGTGCGGCGGGTACGAGGACCAGTTGCCGCCAGGGGTGACGACCTCGACGGCGATCAGCTTGTCGCAGTCGAAGGCGTCGGCGGAGGCGAAGTTGCGCACCAGACGGGCGCACGTGCCGCTGCCGCGCTCTTCGACGGGGACCTCCGGCGCGGGGCCGTAGCGGGCGGGGAGTCGTCGCTCGCACTTCGCTCCTGCCAGGGCGAAGCGGCCTCCCGCGCCGGAGGCGATCTGGACCCGGGCGTCCCGGGGAACGTACGCGAAGTCGGATACCGACGCGAACACCGTTTCCCGGCCCAGGAGTTGGAACTCTTCTTGATCTGTGCGCACGGTACATCCGCCTTCGAGGGGCAGCACGATCCATTCGCTGTCACCCGTGTCGAAGACGTGCCCGCCGCCCGGCTCCAGCTCGACGACCCGCAGGCTGCAGTAGTCCCAGCCCGCTCGTGCGGGATCGATGTCGAGCGCGTAGCCGGCGTGCGCGGTGGTCCCGCGCGCGAGGTACAGGTCGTTGCTCATGCGGCCCTCACAGCAGTCCGACGGCGGTGTCCACGGCGGCGGCGACGTCCCCGTCCGCCGGGTACAGCAGCGAACGTCCGACCACCAGGCCCTGAACGGTGGGCAGTTGCAGCGCCCCGCGCCACTTCTCGTACGCGCCGTCCTGGTCGTCGCCGACCTCGCCGCCCAGCAGGACGGCGGGGAGCGTGGACGTCTGCATGACCTCGGCCATGTCGTCGGGGTTGTCGGTGACCGGCACCTTCAGCCAGGTGTAGGCCGATGTGCCGCCCAGCCCGGAGGCGATGGCGATCGACCTGGTGACGGCCTCCGCGCAGAGGTCGTTGCCGAGCCTGCCGTCGGGGGTGCGCCGGCTGATGAACGGCTCGACGAAGAGGGGGAGTCGGCGGGCGGCCATGTCGTCGACGGCGCGGGCGGTGGTCTCGAGCGTGGTGAGGGAGCCCGGGTCGTCGTAGTCGATGCGCAGCAGCAGTTTGCCCGCGTCGAAGTTGAGCCGCTCGATGTCCTCGGCGCGGTGGCCGGTGAAGCGGTCGTCGAGCTCGAAGGCGGCGCCCTGGAGGCCGCCGCGGTTCATGGAGCCCATGACGACCTTGCCGTCGAGGGCGCCGAGCAGGAGCAGGTCGTCCAGGATGTCGGCGGTCGCGAGGACGCCGTCCACGCCGGGGCGCGACAGGGCGAGGCAGAGCCGTTCCAGCAGGTCGGCACGGTTGGCCATGGCCAGCTTGCGTCCGCCGACGCCGAGCGCGCCGCGGGCCGGGTGGTCGGCGGCGACGATCATCAGCCGCCCGGAGTCGCCCAGCAGCGGCCTGCGCGGGCGGCGGGCGGCGGCCTCGGCGATCGCCTCGGGGCGACTGCTGCGCAGACGGACGAGTTCGGAGACGTCGACGGTGGTCACAGGACGGCTCCCGCCTCGATCGCCGCGGCCACTTCGTCCGGCGTCGGCATCGCCGAGGAGCACTCCAGCCGGGAGGCGACGATGGCGCCGGCGGCGTTGGCGTGCCGCATGGTCTTCTCCAGGTCCCAGCCCGCGAGCAGGCCGTGGCAGAGGGAGCCGCCGAAGGCGTCGCCGGCCCCGAGGCCGTTGAGGACGTTCACCGGCAGCGGCGGCACCTCGGCGGACCCGCCCTTGTTGTCGACGGCGAGGACGCCCTTGGGTCCCTGCTTGACGACGGCGAGCTCGACGCCGGCGTCCAGCAGCGCCTGCGCGGCGGCCCGCGGCTCGCGCACGCCGGTCGCCACCTCCACCTCGTCGAGGTTGCCGACGGCGACGGTGGTGTGCTTCAGGGCCTCGGCGTAGAACGGGCGGGCGGCCTCGGGGTCGCTCCAGAACATCGGGCGCCAGTCGAGATCGAAGACCGTGGCGCCTGCCTTGTCGCGGTGGGCGAGGGCGGCGAGGGTCGCGGTCCGGCTGGGCTCCTCGCTCAGGCCGGTGCCGGTGACCCAGAAGACGCGGGCCTCGCGGACGGCGTCGAGGTCGAGCTCGTGGGCGTCGATCTCCAGGTCCGGCGCCTTGGGCTGCCGGTAGAAGTACAGCGGGAAGTCGTCCGGCGGGAAGACCTCGCAGAAGGTGACGGGCGTCGGCAGGCCGGGCACCGGCGTGACCCAGCGGTCGTCGACGCCGAAGCCGCGCAGGGCCTCGTGCAGGTAGGCGCCGAAGGGGTCGTCGCCGGTGCGCGAGATCACCGCCGTGGACCGGCCGAGACGGGCCGCGGCGACCGCCACGTTGGTCGCCGATCCGCCCAGGAACTTCCCGAAGGACGTGACCTGCGGGAGCGGGACGCCCGTCTGCAGCGGATAGAGGTCCACCCCTATCCGCCCCATGGTGATCAGGTCGTACGCCATCGACTTCCCTTCGTGTCGGTCGTCCCCGTGACGCCGCTCGCGGCATGTTCTCGGCACACGTCCCGTTTCGGCTCTCAGGCTTTGTAGCCCCGCACGGCGGGCCCTGTCAATGTTTTGTCCAGACATTCGGACCAGGCCTTGACACCCCTACGGTGAGACCGCACTCTGACGGCCATGACGTCGTTGTCACCTCAGTCCTCACTTTCCCGCATCCGGATCGGATCGGCCCCCGACAGCTGGGGCGTCTGGTTCCCGGACGATCCCGCCCAGGTCCCGTGGCAGCGCTTCCTCGACGAGGTGGCGCAGTCCGGCTACGAGTGGATCGAGCTCGGCCCCTACGGGTACCTGCCGACCGACCCCGCCGTCCTCACCGAGGAGACGTCCAGGCGCGGCCTGAAGGTCTCGGCGGGCACGGTCTTCACCGGCCTGCACCACGGCGAGGCCGTGTGGGAGAAGACCTGGGCGCACGTCGCCGACAACGCGGTGCTCGCGCAGGCGATGGGCGCGAGGCACCTGGTCGTCATCCCGTCCTTCTGGCGGGACGACAAGACCGGCGAGGTGCTGGAGTCCGACACGCTCACGCCCGAGCAGTGGCGCAACCTGACCACGCTGACCGAACGGCTCGGGCGGGAGGTGCGGGAGCGCTACGGCCTGCAGATCGTCGTCCACCCGCACGCCGACACCCATGTCGACAGCGAGGAGAACGTCGCCCGGTTCCTGGACGGCACCGACTCCGACCTGGTGTCGCTGTGCCTGGACACCGGCCACTACGCCTACTGCGGCGGCGACAGCGTCAAGCTGATCGAGACGTACGGGGAGCGCATCGGCTACCTGCACCTCAAGCAGGTCGACCCGGAGATCCTGGCGGACGTGCGCGCCAAGGGGACCCCGTTCGGGCCGGCCGTGGCTCAGGGCGTCATGTGCGAGCCGCCCGCGGGCGTGCCGGCGCTCGGGCCCGTGCTGGAGGCGGCGCAGAAGCTGGACGTGGACCTGTTCGCGATCGTCGAGCAGGACATGTACCCGTGCGCCCCGGACACCCCGCTGCCGATCGCGCAGCGCACGCGGGCGTTCCTGCGGAGCTGCGGGGCCTGAGACGGGTCCGCGCGACCCGCAAGGCCCGGTCAAGCCCCGCCAAGCCCCGCCAAGCCCCGTCAAGGCCGGTCACAAGCCCCGTCAGGCCCCGTCAGGCCCCGTCAGGCCCCGTCGGTCCCCGCCGGGGTCAGGGCGGATCAGAGCGGATCAGGGCGGGCATGCGGCACCCCTGGCGGTGCCGCGCACGCTGGAGCACCATAAGCACCCATGGCTGCACGGGTGGTACGCACCCGGTCCGGACAAGGGCCGGGCGGGTCCTGGGAGTTCGTCACCGCGTTTCCTCATCCACGGCTGCGGCCGGGGGTGATGAGCTATCGCGGGATCCGGCTCGCGATGCCCCGGCCCCGGCGGCGCCTCGAGGCGCCCATCGGGGCCTCCACCCTGCTGCTGGGGTTCGACGAGCCGGTGCGCATCTGGCGGGCGGGGCAGGAGCCGGAGACCCGCGCCTGCGTGTACTGCGGGCCCACCACCACGCCCGCCGTCGGGGAGCACTGCGGACGGTTCTCGGGCATCGAGGTGCTGCTGACGCCGTGGGCCGCGTTCGCCCTGTTCGGGACACCGCAGCACGAGCTCGTCAACCGCACGGTGGATCCGGACGAGCTGCCGCACAGCCTCGGCTCGCCCCTCGGTGAACTCACCGCCGCCCTGGCCGCGCTGCCGTGCTGGGAGCGGCGGTTCGCGCTGCTCGACGACACGTTCGACCGCTGGCGGCAGGCGGCCGTGCCGGGTTCGGAGCGGGTGGCGCGGGCCTGGTCGCTGCTGGTGCGCACGGACGGCGCGCTGCCCGTCCCCCGGCTGGCCGAGGAGGTCGGCTGGAGCGTACGGCAGCTGGAGAGCCGCTTCCGTGAGCAGATCGGGCTGGGCCCGAAGGCGGCGGCCCGCGTGCTGCGGCTGCAACGGGCCCGGCGGCTGCTCGCCGAGGGGCGCAGCGCGGCGGAGACGGCGGCGCTGTGCGGCTTCTACGACCAGGCGCATCTCAGCGGCGAGTTCAAGGCGATGACGGGCTGCACGCCGAGGCAGTTCGCGCAGGCCAGGCGGCTGCCGGAACCGGTGTCACCGGTCGCGGACCGGATGAGCGGCGAGGCGACCAGCCTGCTGCTGCCGACGTCGGCCGGAGGTTGGTCCGGACCGGGTGCGCATTTTTCCAAGACCGGACGCATTGGCTGAATACAGGCTGGGGTCCTGCCAGTTGAATCCGGTCGTTCCGGTCGAACCGGCCGATCAGACCCATGCGGTTGCTCCGGCCCATGGGCGGATCGGGCCGGTCCGGCCGACGGGGACGTGCCGGGGGGATGGCGGGGAACGGGGTCGGGCCGGGCCTGTCGCAGCGGGCCCGGCCCGTCTCCTGTCGAGACGGGGACGGCCCAGGCCACGGGCCAGGCGACCGACCCCGAGACCGGCCCGGCCACCGGCATCGGCGACCGGCCGGCGATCGGCGGGCGCGCCCCTCGCGGGCCCATGCACGGCATTGCGTCACTCGTGTCACAAAAACCCCCTTCCTGTCACACATGTCGCGTGTACGCGGGTCCTGTGTCACACGCGGTCAACAGCCGCCTCCGCTCGGTAAGCGGGCCTCGTTCACGGGGCACAGGCTCGTTGATCGCCAGCGCAGCGCCCGGCTCCCCCCGGCGGCCTCCCGGCCGCCGCCCCGCGCGCGCAGGGAAGGTGCGGCTCATGACCGACCGAAGGCTCTGGTCCTACAAGGAGATCGCGGCGCACATCAGGGTGCAGCCGGACACCGTACGGTCCTACCGCAAACACGGGCTGCTGCCCCCGCCCGACCAGGTCGAGGGCGGCAAGCCCTACTGGTACGCCGACACCGTCCGCGCCTGGGTCGCCTCCCGCCCGGGCAACCGCGGCCGCAGACAGGACTGACCCCTCAGGGGGAGAACCCCGACGTCGCCCCCCCGTGCCCCACCCGTGCCGTGGGGCACGGTGCTTTCCGGACGCCGCCGGAGCACCCGGCCCGGAGCAGCCCGCGCCGGGCCCCGGAGGGGCGGACGCCGCACGTGTCTCCGGTCCGCTCAGGTCCACGGCTCGACGACGGTCATTCCCGCACCCGGGCTCGCCCCCAACGCCGCCAGCGCCGCCGGAGCGGCGTCGAGCGTGATGGCGGACGTCACCAGCAGGTCGGGGCGCAGCACGCCCGACCGGACCAGTTCCAGCAGCTCCGGGTAGGCGTGCGCCGCCATGCCGTGGCTGCCCAGGATCTCCAGCTCCAGGGCGACGGCACGGGCCAGCGGCACCGACGTCATGCCGTCCGCGGAGGGCAGCAGGCCGACCTGGACGTGACGGCCCCGGCGGCGCAGGCCGTTGACCGAGGCGGCGCAGACCGCCGGGGAGCCGAGGGCGTCGAGGGAGAGGTGCGCGCCGCCGCCGGTCAGCTCACGGACCGCCTCGGCGGTGTCCGGCACGCCGGTCGCGTCCACGCACTCCCCCGCGCCGAACGTCCGCGCCAGCTCCAGGGCGTGCGGCGAGACGTCCACCGCCACCACCCGCGCCCCGCTCGCCGCCGCGATCATCACCGCCGACAGGCCCACCCCTCCGCAGCCGTGCACCGCCACCCACTCCCCGGCCGCGACCCGGCCCTGCTGCACGACCGCCCGGAACGCGGTGGCGAACCGGCAGCCGAGGGAGGCGGCCGTCGCATAGGACAGGTCGTCGGGGATCACGACCAGGTTCACGTCGGCGTGATCCAGGGCCACGTACTGGGCGTAGGAGCCCCAGTGCGTGAAGCCGGGCTGGGTCTGGCGCTCGCACACCTGGTGGTGGCCTGCCGCACAGGACGGGCAGCTGCCGCAGCCGCACACGAAGGGGACGGTGACCCGGTCGCCGGGCCGTCGGAGGGTGACCAGCTCGCCGACCTGCTCGACGACGCCGGCGAGCTCGTGACCCGGCACGTGCGGCAGGACGATGTCCGGGTCATGGCCCATCCAGCCGTGCCAGTCGCTGCGGCACAGGCCGGTGGCCTCCACCCGCACGACCACTCCATGAGGGGCGGGCCGGGGGTCGGGCACCTCACGCACCTCGGCCGGCTCGCCGTACCGCTCGAAGACCACCGCTCGCATCCGCGCTCCCGTCGCCGTACCCGTCGCCGTCTCGTCGGCGGGTACATCGTCGCCGGGCGGCCGGCGCGGCGAGCACGCGGGTGGGTCCGTGCCGCCGGGGGGCCTCCGATCGGCGGCCGGCCGGACCGCGGAACGACGACCTGCCGCATTGCGGAACGACGACGGCCGGGCCACGGAACGCCGGGGGCCGCACGCAACTGCTCGGGCGGCGTGTCGGCGGCCCTCCTTTGGTAAATACCCCCTAGGGGTATACTCTCGACAACGGCGGGCCCTGGCGACCCCGCCCGCCCCAGCCGCCTCTGCGAGGAGAACGACATGACCGCTGCAACCGATACCCCGGGCTCCGTCACCACCGTCTACAAGGTGAGCGGCATGAGCTGCGGCCACTGCGAGGGCGCCGTCTCCGGCGAGCTCTCGGAGCTCGCCGGTGTCACCTCGGTGAAGGCCGTCGCCTCGACCGGCGAGGTCACGGTCGTCTCCGCCGCCCCGCTCGACGAGGAGGCCGTGCGCGCCGCTGTCGACGAGGCCGGCTTCGAGCTGACCGGCCGGGCCTGAGCAGCGCTTCCCCATCCCGAGGCATCCACCGGGCCGTGCCGACCAGCTGATACTGGTTCCGTACGGCTCGGTCCGTTTCCTGGAGTTCGGACATGACCAGCACCGCCACCTCCGCCGAGTCCGCGATAGCCGCTCCCCCTTCCGAGGTCGAGCTGCTCATCGGCGGCATGACCTGCGCCTCCTGCGCGGCACGCGTGGAGAAGAAGCTCAACCGCATGGACGGCGTCACCGCCACGGTCAACTACGCGACCGAGAAGGCGCAGGTCAGCTATCCGGCCGGCGTCGAGGTCGCCGATCTCATCGCGACCGTGGTGAAGACCGGGTACACGGCCGAGGAACCCGCGCCCGAGCCCTCCCCGCAGGACGCCGGCGACGCTCCGCGGGACCCCGAGCTGACGGCCCTGCGTCACCGCCTCCTCGTCAGCGCTCTGCTCGCCGCCCCCGTCGTCCTGCTCGCGATGGTCCCGTCCTTCCAGTTCGACAACTGGCAGTGGCTCTCGCTGACGCTCGCCGCCCCGGCGGTGGTCTGGGGCGGCGCGCCGCTGCACAAGGCGGCCTGGACGAACCTGCGGCACGGCGCGGCCACCATGGACACCCTGGTCTCCGTCGGCACGCTGGCCGCCCTCGGCTGGTCGTTGTGGGCGCTGTTCTTCGGCGACGCGGGGATGCCCGGCATGCGGCACCCCTTCGAGCTCACCGTCTCCCGATCCGAGGGCGCCTCGACGATCTATCTCGAGGTCGCGGCGGGCGTCACCGCCCTCATCCTGCTCGGCCGCTATCTCGAGGCCCGCTCCAAGCGGCGCGCGGGAGCGGCTCTGCGGGAGCTGATGGAGCTGGGCGCGAAGGAGGTCGCCGTGCTGCGGGACGGGCGCGAGGTGCGGATTCCCGTCGACCGGCTGACGGTCGGGGACCGGTTCGTCGTGCGGCCCGGGGAGAAGGTCGCCACCGACGGGACCGTCGTGCAGGGCACGTCCGCGGTGGACGCCTCGATGCTGACCGGCGAGTCCGTGCCGGTGGACGTCGCACCGGGCGACGCCGTCACCGGGGCCACCGTGAACGCCGGCGGCAGGCTGGTCGTCGAGGCGACCCGGATCGGCGCGGACACCCGGCTCGCCCGGATGGCGCAGCTGGTGGAAGAGGCCCAGACCGGCAAGGCCGAGGTGCAGCGGCTGGCCGACCGGATCTCCGGCGTCTTCGTGCCGGCGGTGCTGCTGATCGCGCTCGCCTGTTTCGGGGGCTGGCTCGTGGCGACGGGCGACACGGTCGCCGCGTTCACGGCGTCCGTCGCCGTGCTGATCATCGCCTGCCCGTGCGCGCTGGGGCTCGCCACGCCCACCGCGCTCATGGTGGGCACCGGGCGCGGCGCGCAGCTCGGCATCCTCATCAAGGGCCCGGAGGTCCTGGAGTCCACGCGCCGCGTCGACACCGTCGTCCTGGACAAGACCGGCACCGTCACCACCGGCCGGATGACCCTCCAGGACGTGCATGTCGCCGACGGCGTGGACGAGCGGCTGCTGCTGCGCCTCGCGGGCGCCCTCGAGCACGCCTCGGAGCACCCGGTCGCCCGGGCGGTGGCCGCCGGCGCCGAGGAGCGGGTCGGCGAGCTGCCGGCGGCCGAACGGTTCGAGAACGTGCCCGGGCGGGGGGTGCGCGGGCTGGTGGAGGGCCGCGAGGTGGCCGTGGGGCGCCTCTTCGAGTCCCTGCCCGAGGAGTTGGCGCGCGCCAAGGACGAGGCCGAGCGGAACGGCATGACGGCCGTCGTCGCCGGATGGGACGGCGTGGCGCGCGGGGTGCTCGCGGTCGCCGACGCGGTCAAGGAGACCAGCGCCGAGGCGGTGCGGGAACTGCGGGCGCTGGGGCTCACGCCCGTGCTGCTGACCGGGGACAACCGGACGGTCGCGGAGGCGGTCGCCGCGGCCGTCGGGATCGACCGGGTCGTCGCCGAGGTGCTGCCGGAGGACAAGGTCGACGTCGTGCGGCGGCTGCAGGACGAGGGGCGGGTCGTCGCCATGGTCGGGGACGGGGTCAACGACGCGGCCGCGCTCGCCACCGCCGACCTGGGACTGGCCATGGGGACGGGCACCGACGCGGCGATCGAGGCGAGCGATCTGACGCTGGTGCGCGGCGACCTGCGGGTGGCCGCGGACGCGATCCGGCTGTCCCGGCGGACGCTCGCCACGATCAAGGGGAACCTGGTGTGGGCCTTCGGCTACAACGTGGCCGCGCTGCCGCTGGCCGCGGCCGGTCTGCTGAACCCGATGATCGCGGGGGCGGCGATGGCGTTCTCGTCGGTGTTCGTCGTCACCAACAGCCTGCGGCTGCGCGCCTTCCGGTGAGGACCGGACCGTACCGCCGAGTAGGCCCAGGCCTTTCGACAAGACCCCTGGAGTCCTGCCCGTACCTCACATAAGCTCTTCACAAGGCTCGCGCATCATCCTTACGCTTGGGCCCCGATCGCCGTATCCGTTCTCTTGCGCATCTAACGGACATATGCAAGAGACACAGATCACAGTGATGCGAACGAAACCATCGAAGGGCTTCGAAGGTCTAAGTTGACGATGTCAGGAAGCGTCTTGGGGGGCGTGCCCTGACGTCTGAGGATGTCTTGGGGGACTTCCTCAGAGATGCGTTGCCGGGGCACGCACACCGGGAAGCTTTGAGCGGCCCTCCCAGCGTGCGCTGTCCCGGCAGACCGCACACTGCGGTAGTACGAGCAGTTCTGCTCGTTCTGCTCAACCGCAGGCACAACAACCGCAGATCGTAACGAAAACAGCGAATTCAGGCGCTGTCCTCACAACGCCCGGCCGGATCCCGTGGGGGGAATCCGCACCGGGACATGGGAAGGCGCCCTGGTCGTCGGCCCGTGGGGGGACTGGCGCCGGGGCGCCTTCCGTATGCCCGCACGCAGAAGCCCCCGAGAGCCCCGACGCCCGCCCTCAGAGGCACGCCGGAAACCCTCGAGACCCAAACGGGCCCACCACCCCGACCTCAGGGCAACGCCGGAAACCCTCGAGACGCAAACGGGGCCCACCACCGCGACCTCAGGGGCACGCCGGAAACCCTCGAACCAGTCCTGACGCCCGACCTCGGGGCACGCCGGAACCCTCGAGACGCAAACGGGGCCCACCGCCCCGACCTCAGGGGGCGCGCCGGAAAACTTCGAACCAGCCTCCACCGCCCCGACCTCAGGGGCGCGGGGAACTGCGCGACCGGCCCCCACCCACCCGCACCGGACGACGTGCCCCAAGCCCCCGGCCCCCGGACTTCCCCGGACTTCCCCGGACCCGCGGTCCCCGGACGCACGACTGCCCGGGACAGAACCCCGGGCAGTCGGACATCAGGACTTCAATCAGGAAGGGCACCTACAGACGCGGCCCCCGCCGGAGGCGTCAGCGCTCCTCGACGGCAACGAAGTCGCGCTCGACCACGCCGGTGTAGATCTGGCGCGGGCGGCCGATGCGGGAACCCGGCTCCTTGATCATCTCGTGCCACTGGGCGATCCAGCCCGGGAGGCGGCCGAGGGCGAAGAGGACCGTGAACATCTCGGTCGGGAAGCCCATGGCCCGGTAGATGAGGCCGGTGTAGAAGTCGACGTTGGGGTAGAGGTTGCGCGAGACGAAGTAGTCGTCGGAGAGCGCGTGCTCCTCCAGCTTCAGGGCGATGTCCAGCAGCTCGTCGGACTTGCCGAGGGCGGAGAGGACGTCGTGCGCGGCCGCCTTGATGATCTTGGCGCGCGGGTCGAAGGACTTGTACACCCGGTGGCCGAAGCCCATCAGGCGGACGCCGTCCTCCTTGTTCTTCACCTTGCGGATGAAGGAGTCGACGTCTCCGCCGTTGGCCTGGATGCCTTCGAGCATCTCCAGCACGGACTGGTTCGCGCCGCCGTGCAGCGGGCCCCACAGGGCGGAGATGCCGGCCGAGATCGACGCGAACATGTTGGCCTGCGACGAACCGACCAGGCGGACCGTGGACGTGGAGCAGTTCTGCTCGTGGTCCGCGTGCAGGATCAGCAGCTTGTCGAGCGCGGAGACCACGACCGGGTCGAGCTCGTACTCCTGGGCGGGCACGGAGAACGTCATGCGCAGGAAGTTCTCGACGTAGCCCAGGTCGTTGCGCGGGTAGACGAACGGGTGACCGATCGACTTCTTGTAGGCGTACGCGGCGATCGTCGGAAGCTTGGCGAGCAGCCGGATCGTGGAGAGGTTGCGCTGCTTCTCGTCGAACGGGTTGTGGCTGTCCTGGTAGAACGTCGACAGCGCGGAGACCACCGACGACAGCATGGCCATCGGGTGCGCGTCACGCGGGAAGCCGCGGTAGAAGTTCTTGACGTCCTCGTGCAGCAGGGTGTGCTGCGTGATGTCGCTCTTGAAGACGGAGAGCTCGTCGACGGTCGGCAGCTCACCGTTGATCAGGAGGTACGCGACCTCGAGGAAGGTCGACCGCTCGGCCAGCTGCTCGATCGGGTAGCCGCGGTACCGGAGGATGCCCTGCTCGCCGTCGAGGTAGGTGATGGCGGATTTATAGGCGGCGGTGTTGCCGTAGCCGCTGTCCAGGGTCACCAGACCGGTCTGGGCGCGGAGCTTCCCGATGTCGAAGCCCATGTCGCCGACGGTGCTGTCGATCACCGGGTAGGTGTACTCGCCGTCGCCGTACCGCAGTACTACAGAGTTGTCGCTCACGTCATCCCTCACCGACGTTGTGCCTCTTCTTCGAGGTTGCCCTGACTGTCTCTACCATCCCCCATTTGGCGCACGAGAGTGCACTCGGGGTCGACCATTGGGCTTGTAGGCGGCACTCAGTGCCGCCAACTAGCTCATCCTGCCGCCTTGGTCACGGTTGGGGAAGTGCTCTGTGACCTTCGTGACTCATTTGATCGATCATTTTTTTCCTGTCTCCGCGCCGCCCCCGGGACGCTCAGGTCACCGGCCCGCGAGCCGGAAGTCCAGGGCCGTGCAGCGCCGGCCCGCCGACACCGTGCGCACCGCCTGGCCGATCGCCTTGCGGGAGCCGACGAGGACGACCAGCTTTTTCGCGCGGGTGACGGCCGTATACAGAAGATTCCGTTGCAGCATCATCCATGCTCCGGTGGTGACGGGGATCACCACCGCGGGATATTCACTTCCCTGGGAGCGGTGGATGGTCACCGCGTACGCATGGGCGAGCTCGTCCAGTTCGTCGAACTCGTACGGGACCTCCTCGTCCTCGTCGGTCAGCACCGTGAGCCGCTGGTCGACCGGGTCGAGCGAGGTCACCACGCCCACGGTGCCGTTGAAGACACCGTTCGCCCCCTTGTCGTAATTGTTGCGGATCTGGGTGACCTTGTCGCCGACGCGGAAGACCCGGCCGCCGAAGCGCTTCTCGGGCACGTCGGGGCGGCCGGGCGTGACGGCCTGCTGGAGCAGACCGTTGAGGGCGCCGGCGCCGGCCGGACCGCGGTGCATGGGCGCCAGCACCTGCACGTCCCGGCGCGGGTCCAGGCCGAACTTGGCCGGGATGCGCCGGGCCGCCACGTCCACCGTGAGGCGGCCGGTCTCCTCGGTGTCGTCCTCGACGAAGAGGAAGAAGTCCTTCATGCCGTCGGTGACCGGGTGCTGCCCGGCGTTGATCCGGTGCGCGTTGGTCACCACGCCCGACTGCTGCGCCTGGCGGAACACGCGCGTGAGCCGCACCGCCGGGACCGGACTGCCGTCGGTCAGCAGATCACGCAGCACCTCGCCCGCGCCGACGCTGGGCAGCTGGTCGACGTCCCCGACGAAGAGCAGGTGCGCGCCCGGCGGCACGGCTTTGACCAGCTTGTTGGCGAGGAGCAGATCCAGCATCGACGCCTCGTCGACGACCACCAGATCGGCGTCCAGCGGACGGTCGCGGTCGTAGGCCGCGTCGCCGCCGGGCTTGAGCTCCAGCAGGCGGTGGACGGTCGACGCCTCCGCGCCGGTCAGCTCGGCGAGCCGCTTGGCGGCCCGGCCGGTGGGCGCCGCCAGCACGACCTTCGCCTTCCTCGCGCGGGCCAGCTCCACGATCGAGCGGACGGTGAAGGACTTGCCGCACCCCGGGCCGCCGGTCAGCACGGCCACCTTCTCGGTCAACGCCAGCTTGACGGCCGCCTCCTGCTCGGGCGCGAGCTCCACGCTCGTACGGGACTTCAGCCACGCGAGCGCCTTGTCCCAGGACACGTCACGAAAGGCCGGCATCCGGTCCTCGTCGGTGCGCAGCAGCCGCAACAGCTGCGCGGAGAGCGAGAGTTCGGCCCGGTGGAAGGGGACCAGGTAGACGGCCGTGACGGGTTCCGCCGCGCCGTCCGGGCCCGGGACCCGCTCGCGGACGACGCCCGGGTCCTCACCTTCCTCCGGGGGTTCCGCGAGGGCGGCGAGGCATTCGATGACGAGGCCGGTGTCGACCTGGAGCAGCTTGACGGCGTCGGCGATCAGCCGTTCCTCCGGGAGGTAGCAGTGACCCTGGTCGGTGGCCTGGGACAGCGCGTACTGGAGGCCCGCCTTGACCCGCTCGGGGCTGTCGTGCGGGATGCCCACGGACTGGGCGATCTTGTCGGCGGTGAGGAAGCCGATGCCCCAGACGTCGGCGGCGAGCCGGTAGGGCTGGTTCTTCACCACGGAGATCGAGGCGTCGCCGTACTTCTTGTAGATACGGACCGCGATGGACGTGGACACCTCGACGGTCTGCAGGAAGAGCATGACCTCCTTGATCGCCTTCTGCTCCTCCCAGGCGTCGGCGATCTTCTTGGTGCGTTTGGGGCCGAGGCCGGGGACCTCGACGAGCCGCTTCGGCTCCTCCTCGATGATCTTCAGGGTGTCCACGCCGAAGTGCCGGGTGATGCGGTCGGCGAAGACCGGACCGATGCCCTTGACCAGGCCCGACCCCAGATAGCGGCGGATGCCCTGGACGGTGGCGGGCAGCACGGTCGTGTAGTTCTCGACGGTGAACTGCTTGCCGTACTGCGGGTGGGAGCCCCAACGGCCCTCCATGCGCAGGGACTCGCCGACCTGGGCGCCGAGGAGCGCGCCCACGACCGTGAGGAGGTCGCCCGCGCCCCGGCCGGTGTCGACGCGGGCGACCGTGTAGCCGTTCTCCTCGTTGGCGTACGTGATCCGCTCGAGCACGCCTTCCAGCGTGGCCGTCCGCCGCTCGCCCGCCGCCGCCTGGGCGGCCCCCGTCTGTTGGGACATGAACCGACCGTACCGTCCGGCACCGACAGGCCGGCCCGGGTCGTCAGGCCTGCGCCTGACGACCCGTGGCGGGACCGGTGACGGGCGGACGGCCGGGCGTGCGGCGCCCGTGCCGGTTCAGTCCTGCGTGATCGTCACACAGGTGCCGACGACGTAGCCGGTCACGCCGCTCCTGGTGACCTTCACCCATCGCTTGCTGACGATGCCGCACTTCTCGTACGAGGAGTTCGCGTAGTGCATCGTGCAGTCCGCCGGCGCGCTCTGGCCCTTGTTGAGCTGGGCGAGGGCCGTGCCGCCGGTGCTCTTCGTGGCCCGGATGACGACCGTCTCGTCGGCCTTGGCCGTGCAGCCCGCCGCGGACGCGGGGGCCGCGACGACGATGGTGGTCCCGAGTCCCAGGGCCGCGGCCCCGATCGTCGCTGCGAGTATCCGACCTGCGCGCATGTCCACTACTCCCCTGTCGGCTGGCGCGGGCATGTCACCCGCGACGGACAGGGGGCAGCCTAGGACAGGGCCCGGACGCGGCAGGCGTCCCCCGAGGGGACGCACATCACGATCCGGTTGCGGGATGGGGTGGAGGGGTTGATTCCGGCTCGTGTAATCGATTCCATTCCTCCGTACGCGTCGATGTAATCGATTCCATGCAGGGATCGCACGCACCGGTTCCCCCGACGCGTCCCCGTACCCGAACCGAGTCCACGAGGAGGTGGCACGGCGATGGCGAGCATCAAGGACGTCGCTGCCGAGGCGGGGGTCTCCGTCGCCACGGTGTCCCGCGTCCTGAACGACCATCCGTCGGTCAGCGCGGACGCACGCACGCGCGTACTGGCCGCCGTGCAGACGCTGGGCTACCGCCCGAACGCCGTGGCACGGTCGCTGCGCACCGACCAGACCCACACCCTCGGCCTGGTCATCAGCGACGTGATGAACCCCTACTTCACCGAACTGGCCCGCTCCGTCGAGGAGGCGGCCCGCGCGCTCGGCTACAGCGTCATCATCGGCAACGCCGACGAGCGGCCCGACCTCCAGGACCACCATGTGCGCAGCCTGCTGGACCGCCGCATCGACGGGCTCCTCGTCTCCCCCACCGACGGCGGCTCGCCGCTGATGCTGGACGCCGCGCGCGGGGGCACCCCGATGGTGTTCGTCGACCGGTGGATCCCGGGCGTCGACGTCCCCGTGGTGCGGGCGGACGGACGGGCCGCCGTGCGCGACCTCGTGGCGCATCTGCACGGGCTCGGACACCGGCGGCTCGCCATCATCGCGGGCCCGGCGGCCACCACCACCGGCAGCGAGCGCGTCGACGCGTTCCGGGCCGCCCTGGCCGAGTACGGCCTTCCCCTCCCCGACGCCTACATCGGTCAGGGCGACTTCCAGGCGGAGAGCGGGCGGCGGGTCACCGAGGGCTTCCTCGACCTGCCCGAGCCGCCCGAGGTCGTGTTCGCCGCCGACAACCTGATGGCGCTGGGCGCGCTGGACGCCGTACGCGCGCGCGGTCTGCGCGTTCCGGACGACCTGGCGCTCGCCGCGTTCGACGACATCCCGTGGTTCGTGCACACCGACCCGCCCGTCACCGCGATCGCCCAGCCGACCGGAGAGCTGGGGCGGGCCGCCGTGCGAGCGCTCGTCGACCGCATCGAGGGGCGGCCACCCCGGTCCGTGACCTTCGCCGCCCGTCTCGTCGTACGCCGGTCGTGCGGCGAGTCCCCCGTAACGAACAGGAGCCAGACGTGAGCAACGCGGACGAGTTGCTGCGCATCGAAGGCATACGCAAGTCCTTCCCCGGGGTGGTCGCGCTCGACGGCGTCGACTTCGACCTGCGGCGGGGCGAGGTGCACGTGCTGCTCGGTGAGAACGGCGCGGGCAAGAGCACCCTCATCAAGATGCTCTCCGGCGCCTACACGCCCGACGCCGGGCGGATCCTGGCCGGCGGCGAGGAGGTGCGCATCCATGGCGCGCAGGACTCCGAGCGCCTCGGGATCGCGACCATCTACCAGGAGTTCAATCTCGTACCCGATCTGACGGTCGCCGAGAACATCTTCCTGGGACGGCAGCCGCGCCGCTTCGGGATGATCGACCGGAAGAAGATGGAGGCGGACGCCGCCGTCCTGCTGGAGCGGGTCGGGGTGAACGTGTCGCCCCGCGCGCGGGTGCGTGAACTCGGCATCGCGTGGCTGCAGATGGTCGAGATCGCCAAGGCGCTGAGCCTGGACGCACGCGTGCTGATCATGGACGAGCCGACCGCCGTGCTGACCTCCGAGGAGGTCGAGAAGCTCTTCGCCATCGTGCGCAGGCTGCGCGAGGACGGCGTCGGCATCGTCTTCATCACGCATCACCTGGAGGAGATCGCCGCCCTCGGCGACCGGGTCACGGTCGTCCGGGACGGGAAGTCGGTCGGCCAGGTGCCCGCCTCGACGCCCGAGGACGAGCTCGTCCGGCTCATGGTGGGCCGTTCCATCGAGCAGCAGTACCCGAGGCAGCGCGCCGAGACGGGGGCCGCGCTGCTGTCCGTCGAGGGGCTGACACGGGACGGCGTCTTCCACGACGTCAGCTTCGAGGTGCACGCCGGTGAGGTCGTCGGCGTCGCCGGGCTCGTCGGCGCGGGTCGTACCGAAGTGGCACGGGCCGTCTTCGGGGCGGACCCGTACGACCGGGGCGCGGTGCGGGTCGGAGGCGACCGGCTGCCCGGGTACGACGTGACGGCCGCGATGGCCGCCGGGATCGGGCTCGTGCCCGAGGACCGCAAGGGCCAGGGGCTGGTGCTCGACCAGTCGGTCGAGGAGAACCTCGGGCTCGTGACCATGCGGGCCTCGACCCGTGGCGGGCTGGTGGACCTCAAGGGCCTGCACGAGGCGGCGGCGCGGATCGCCGGGCAGCTCGGCGTGCGGATGGCCGGGCTCGGCCAGCAGGTGCGCACCCTGTCCGGCGGCAACCAGCAGAAGGTCGTCATCGGCAAGTGGCTGCTGGCCGACACCAGGGTGCTGATCCTCGACGAGCCGACGCGCGGCATCGACGTCGGCGCGAAGGTCGAGATCTACCAGCTGATCAACGAGCTGACGGCCGCCGGGGCCGCGGTCCTGATGATCTCCAGCGACCTGCCCGAGGTGCTCGGAATGAGCGACCGGGTGCTGGTGATGGCCCAGGGCCGGATCGCCGGCGAGCTGTCGGCGCAGGACGCGAGCCAGGACACCGTGATGGCCCTGGCCGTGAGCACCCCCAGGACCCCTGACACCCCCGGCTCCCCCAGTACCCCCAGTACCCCTGACACCCCTCCGACCACTGAAGTGGAGGCCGGCCGTGGCCGCTGACACGCATCTGAGCTCGACGGGCGCCGGCGGCGGCGCCGCGGCGGTCCGCCGCCTGCTCCTCGACAACGGCGCGCTCACCGCGCTGATCGTCCTCGTCATCGCCATGTCGGCGCTGTCGGGCGACTTCCTGACCACGGACAACCTGCTCAACGTGGGCGTCCAGGCGGCCGTGACCGCCATCCTCGCCTTCGGCGTGACCTTCGTGATCGTCGCGGCGGGCATCGACCTGTCGGTCGGCTCGGTGGCGGCGCTGTCGGCCACCGTGCTCGCCTGGAGTGCGACCCAGCACGGCGTGCCGGTGGTCCTGGCGGTGGCGCTGGCCGTCGTCACCGGCATCGCGGCCGGGCTGGTGAACGGCTTCCTCATCGCGTACGGCAAGCTGCCGCCGTTCATCGCGACGCTCGCGATGCTCTCCGTGGCGCGCGGTCTGTCGCTGGTGATCTCCGAGGGCTCCCCGATCGCCTTCCCCGACTCGGTCTCGCACCTCGGCGACACGCTCGGCGGCTGGCTGCCGGCGCCGGTTCTCGTCATGATCGTGATGGGTCTGCTCGCCGCGTTCGTGCTCGGCCGCACGTACATCGGGCGTTCGATGTACGCGATCGGCGGCAACGAGGAGGCGGCCCGGCTGTCGGGTCTGCGGGTGAAGAAGCAGAAGCTCGCGATCTACGCGCTGTCCGGGGTGTTCGCGGCCGTGGCGGGCGTCGTGCTCGCCGCCCGGCTGTCCTCGGCGCAGCCGCAGGCCGCCGACGGCTACGAGCTGGACGCGATCGCCGCGGTCGTCATCGGCGGCGCCTCCCTCGCGGGCGGCACGGGCAAGGCCTCCGGCACCCTGATCGGCGCGCTGATCCTCGCGGTGCTGCGCAACGGCCTGAACCTGCTGTCGGTCTCCGCCTTCTGGCAGCAGGTCGTCATCGGTGTCGTCATCGCGCTGGCGGTGCTGCTCGACACCGTGCGCCGCAAGGCGGGGGCGACTCCGGCGGCGGCCGGGACCGGCTCGGGCGGGAGCAAGGGCCGGCAGGCGGCGACGTACGGGCTCGCGGCGGTCGTCACCGTGGCGATCGTGGGTGCGACCTCGTTCCTGCACGGCGGCGGTTCGTCGACCGCGAACCCGCGGATCGGTCTGGCGCTGTCCACGCTGAACAACCCCTTCTTCGTGCAGATCCAGTCGGGCGCGAAGGCCGAGGCGAAGAAGCTCGGCGTCGACCTGACCGTCACCGACGCCCAGAACGACGCCTCGCAGCAGGCCAACCAGCTGCAGAACTTCACCAGTTCGGGCCTCGACTCGATCATCGTCAACCCGGTGGACTCGGACGCGGCGGGCAACTCGGTGAAGGCCGCCGACAAGGCGAAGATCCCGGTCATCGCGGTCGACCGGGGCGTCAACAAGGCCACGGTGGACGCGCTGGTCGCCTCCGACAACGTGGCGGGCGGCGAGCTGGCCGCGAAGACCGTCGCCGAGAAGCTGGGCGGCACCGGCAAGATCGTGATCCTCCAGGGCCAGGCCGGCACATCGGCGGCGCGGGAGCGGGCGGAGGGCTTCGCCAAGGGGCTGAAGGCCTACCCGGGCATCCAGGTGCTCGCCCAGCAGCCGGCCGACTTCGACCGCACCAAGGGGCTCGACGTGATGTCGAACCTGCTCCAGGCGCACCCGGACGTACAGGGCGTCATCGCCGCCAACGACGAGATGGCGCTCGGCGCGATCAAGGCGCTCGGCGCGAAGGCCGGCACGTCGGTCCAGGTCGTCGGTTTCGACGGAACTCCGGACGGGCTGAAGGCCGTCGAACAGGGCACGCTGTACGCGTCCGTCGCACAGCAGCCGTCGCAGCTGGGGAAGATCGCCGTGGACAACGCGGTGAAGGCGCTGCAGGGCAAGAAGGTCGAGGAGACGGTGAAGGTGCCGGTGAAGGTGGTCACGAAGGAGAACGTGGCCGGCTTCAGCGGCTGACATCGAACACGAAGGCGGGCGGTCACCCTTCTCGGGGCCGCCCGCCTCATGTCACGTTTCAGGGGAGTCACTTCATGTACGACTACGACCTTCTGGTCGTGGGGTCGGCCAACGCCGACCTGGTGATCGACGTCGAACGGCGTCCAGGTGCCGGAGAGACGGTGCTCGGCGGCGACCTGACGGTCCACCCCGGCGGCAAGGGCGCCAACCAGGCCGTCGCGGCGGCCCGTCTCGGCGCGCGTACGGCCCTGCTGGCCCGGGTCGGCGACGACGCGCACGGCCGGCTGCTGCTCGACTCGCAGCGGGCGGCCGGGGTCGACACCGCGGGCGTCCTGGTGGGCGGGGCGCCGACCGGCGTCGCGCTGATCACGGTGGACCCGTCGGGGGACAACAGCATCGTCGTCTCACCTGGAGCCAACGGGCGCCTGACACCGGAGGACGTCCGGGCGGCGGCCGACCTCGTCCACGCCTCCCGGGTGGTGTCCGCGCAGCTGGAGATCCCGCTGGAGACGGTCGTGGAGGTCGCGGCGAGCCTGGAGCCTGGCAGCCTCTTCGTGCTGAACCCCTCCCCGCCGCGTCCGCTGCCCGCCGTGCTGCTCGCGGCCTGCGACACCCTGATCGTCAACGAGCACGAGGCGAAGGTGATCCTCGGCGAGGACCGCCCCGGCGGCGACCCCGAGGACTGGGCGCGGACCCTGCTCGCCAGGGGCCCGAAGTCCGTGGTCGTGACGCTGGGTTCACAAGGCGCGCTGGTGGCGACCGCGGAGGGCGTCGCCCGGATCGCGTCCGTGAAGGTGGACGCCGTGGACACGACGGGTGCGGGGGACTCCTTCACGGCGGCGCTGGCGTGGAAGCTGGGCACGGGCTCGTCCCTGACCGAGGCCGCGGCGTACGCCGCGCGGGTCGGGGCCGCGGCTGTGACCCGGCGGGGCGCGCAGGAGTCGTTCCCGACGGCGGACGAGGTCGAGGCGGTCGCTTCCGGGGACGGTGAGGTCCGGTGAAGAAGGCCGGGATCCTCAACCGCCGTCTCGCCGGTGCACTGGCCGAGTTGGGGCACGGCGACGGGGTGCTGGTGTGCGACGCCGGCATGCCGATACCGGACGGGCCCCGGGTCGTCGACCTGGCGTTCCGGGCGGGGGTGCCGTCGTTCGCGGAGGTGCTCGACGGGCTGCTGGACGAGCTGGTCGTGGAGGGGGCGACGGCGGCGTCGGAGGTCAGGGAGACGAACCCGGCGGCGGCCGGCCTGCTGGACGGGCACTTCCCCGAGCTGGCCCTGGTGCCGCACGAGGAGTTGAAGAGGCTGTCGGCAGGGGCGCGGCTGGTGGTGCGCACGGGTGAGGCTCGGCCGTACGCGAACGTCCTGCTCAGGTGCGGGGTGTTCTTCTGAGGTCCGTCCGCTGACGGGAAAGCCTCGAGGGGGTCTGGTCGTCGACCAGGCCCCCTCGGCTTTTCCCCTCCGTATCAGAACCCCCGCGATCCCCCCGGATCCCCCTCCAGAAGCCCTGATGCCGTGTACGACACGCGTCCGGCGGCAACGGTTGCACGGCTTCCGGAAAATTTCTGACAACCGTTCACGAGGCAGGCGACGCAGGCGTCTCGGGGGCGGGCGGCAGGGGGTCGGAGACGAACGAGCCCCGGGCGCGGACGGTGACCACCAACCCCCTGTCCCGGAGGATGTCCAGAGCCCGGCGGACGGTGCCCGGACCGACCTTGTGCTCGTGCGTCATGGTCAGTTCGCCCGGCAGCCTCGTGCCCGGCGGGTACTCACCGGAACGGATCTTCCGTTCGATGATCGCGGCGAGCTGTTCATAGACGTACTGCGGCGAATCGGGGCTGATCTTGTCCACTCGCCGACCGTAGCAACCACTACCGCCCAGGCACCCGGGCCGCCCATCACTCGCACCCGGCGGCGGCCCCTTCGCCCGCCCCCGGAACCGGCACCACTAGGCAGGCGACGCAGGCGTCTCGGGGGCGGGCGGCAGGGGGTCGGAGACGAACCAGCCGCGTTGCGGAACGGCGTACACCCAGCTTTCGTCCGCCAGCACGCCGAGACCTCGCCGTACGGTCGTCCGCGCGATGCCGTACTTCTGCACGAGCTGAGCTTCGCTCGGCAGCATCCGCCCGGGCTGCCAGTCGCCGCGTCGGATCTGCGCCCGCAGAATCTCGGCCAGCTGCCGGTACGGGGTCAGCGGCGCTCCGTGATCGATCTCAGCATCGGGGTTCATGGAGTCGACGCTAGGCAACGGGAGTGATCCCCACACTTTGAGATACGTCTCACTACGAAGCGATACAAGGCGATACGATGACGACCGCCCACGAAAAGCGCCCCGGCGGGAAGGTGCGATCTTCCGTGCCGGGGCTCAGCCGACCCAAGGAGTCGACCTATGCGCAGCCTACTGGCCGCGATCCTGAGCTTTTTCCTGCCGCCGCGCGGAGCGCACCGCGCCCCCGGGGGCCCCGAGTTCCGGACGGCACCTCCGTGCGTTCTCCCGCGCCCGGCGCGGCCGCGCCCCGGGGACGTGATCCTCGCCGACGGCCTGCCCCTGGTCAGGCCGTACCTCGCGGTCTGGGAACGCGAACGCGAGGCCCTGGACCGCGGGCGTCTCCAGCGGGAACGGCGGCGGGCGGCGGTCCTCGCCACCCTGGGCCAGGACTTCGTCCCGGCGGAGGCCGCCGCATGAGCGCCAGGCGCTTCCGCAGCGTCGGCGTCGACCCCGTCACCGGCAAGGAGGCGTTCGTGCTCGCGCGTCCCGGCGGGGTGCTGGAGGACCTGGCCGACGCGCACGCGCTGAAGGCATCCGCCGTCCTGGTGACGGTCGTCGGGGCCGTGCTGGAGGCCGGCAGGTCGTCGGACGCCGAACTCGCCGCGTTCGTACCGTCGCTGCACGCTGCGCTCGAGGAATGCGTCGGCATCATGGCGGCGGACAGGGAGCGCTGACGCGGAAGAGCGGCGGCGGGGGGGGGGAGGATTG
>NZ_JBMNDR010000010.1:76135-112358 GCF_052543235.1 Streptomyces sp. SAS_272
CCGGAATGCTCCGGCCCCCGCGCCCACGGACCGTGGGAGCGGCCCGGCCCCGTCGCTCAGAGGTTCAGGTTCCCCGTGAACCGCTGCGCCGTCTCCGCCAGGACCTCGCGGCCGTCGCGGGCCCAGAGGCCGTCGTTGAACAGCTCGACCTCGATCGCGCCGGTGTAGCCCGCCGCCTCGACGTACCCCTGCCACTCCCGCATGTCGATCGCGCCGTCGCCGATCTGGCCGCGGCCGGTCAGCACGCCCTCGGGGAGCGGCGTCGTCCAGTCGGCGAGCTGGAAGGTGTGGATGCGGCCGCCCGCGCCCGCCCGGGCGATCTGGGCGGGAGCCTGGTCGTCCCACCAGATGTGGTACGTGTCGACCGTGACGCCGACCTGGTGGGCCGGGAAGCGTTCGGCCAGGTCGAGCGCCTGGGCGAGGGTCGAGACCACGCAGCGGTCAGCGGCGTACATGGGGTGCAGCGGCTCGATGGCCAGCTTCACTCCGTGCTCCTCGGCGTAGGGCCCGAGGACGGACAGGGCGTCCGCGATGCGTTCGCGGGCGCCGTGCAGGTCCTTGGAGCCGGCGGGCAGGCCGCCGGAGACCAGGACGAGCACCTCGGTGCCGAGCGCCGCCGCCTCGTCGACCGCCCGCCGGTTGTCGGCGAGGGCCGCCGTCCGCTCGGCCGGGTCGAGCGCCGTGAGGAAGCCGCCGCGGCACAGGGTCGTCACCGTCAGGCCCGCGTCGCGGACCAGCTTCGCGGTCGCCTCCACACCGTAGGTCTGCACCGGCTCCCGCCACAGGCCGACGTTCGTCACGCCCAGGTCACCGCAGGCGGCGACCAGTTCGGGCAGCGACAGCTGCTTCACCGTCATCTGGTTGATGGAGAAGCGGGTCAGGTCCAGGTCGCTCACTGGGACACTCCGTACAGGGCGAGCAGGTTCTTCATCCGCTCCTCGGCCAGCTTCGGGTCGGGGAACAGGCCCAGGCCGTCGGCGAGTTCGTAGGCGCGGGCGAAGTGCGGGAGGGAACGGGCCGACTGCAGGCCGCCGACCATCGTGAAGTGCGACTGGTGCCCTGCCAGCCAGGCCAGGAACACCACGCCCGTCTTGTAGAACCGGGTGGGGGTCTGGAAGAGGTGGCGGGAGAGTTCGACCGTGGGGTCCAGCAACGAGCGGAAACCCGTCACGTTCCCCGTGTCGAGGACGCGGACGGCCTCCGCCGCCAGCGGGCCGAGCGGGTCGAAGATGCCGAGGAGGGCGTGACTGAAGCCCTTCTCGTCGCCTGCGATCAGCTCCGGGTAGTTGAAGTCGTCGCCGGTGTAGCAGCGCACGCCCTGCGGCAGCCTGCGCCGGATGTCGATCTCCCGCCCGGCGTCCAGCAGCGAGACCTTGATGCCCTCCACCTTGTCGGGGTGGGCGGCGATGACCTCGAGGAAGGTCTCCGTGGCCGCGTCCAGGTCGGAGGAGCCCCAGTAGCCCTCCAGCGCCGGGTCGAACATCGGGCCGAGCCAGTGCAGGATCACCGGCTCGGCGGACTGGCGCAGCAGGTGGCCGTAGACGTCCAGGTAGTCCTCGGGGCCGCTCGCCGCCGCGGCCAGGGCGCGCGAGGCCATCAGGATGGAGCGCGCACCGGAGGCCTCGACGAGGGCGAGCTGCTCCTCGTAGGCCGCGCGGACCTCGGCGAGCGTGCCGCCGGCGGTGAGCTGGTCGGTGCCGACGCCGCAGGCGACGCGCCCGCCGACGGCCTTGGCCTCGGCGGCGGAGCGGCGGATCAGTTCGGCCGCGCCCGCCCAGTCGAGGCCCATGCCGCGCTGGGCGGTGTCCATCGCCTCGGCGACGCCGAGCCCGTGGGACCACAGGTGGCGGCGGAAGGCGAGGGTGGCGTCCCAGTCGACGGCGGCGGGCGAGTCGGGCGACACGTCCGCGAACGGGTCGGCGACGACGTGCGCCGCCGAGTAGACCGTGCGGGAGGTGAGGGGCGCGCCGGTGGTGAGGGCGAGCGGCTCGGTGCGGGGCTCGTAGGTCCGCAGGCCGCCGTCGGCGTCGGGCAGCTGGAGGGTCACAGCGTGACCTCCGGGACCTCGAGGCGGCGGCCCTCGGCGGAGGACTTCAGGCCGAGTTCGGCGAGCTGGACGCCGCGGGCGCCGGCCAGCAGGTCCCAGTGGTAGGGGGCGTCGGCGTAGACGTGCTTGAGGAACAGCTCCCACTGGGCCTTGAAGCCGTTGTCGAACTCGCCGTTGTCGGGGACCTCCTGCCACTGGTCGCGGAAGACCTCGGTGGCGGGGATGTCGGGGTTCCAGACCGGCTTGGGGGTCGCGGAGCGGTGCTGGACGCGGCAGTTGCGCAGCCCGGCGACGGCCGAGCCCTCGGTGCCGTCGACCTGGAACTCGACGAGCTCATCGCGGTTGACGCGGACGGTCCAGGAGGAGTTGATCTGCGCGATGGCCCCGCCGTCGAGCTCGAAGACGCCGTAGGCCGCGTCGTCGGCGGTGGCGTCGTAGGGCTTGTCCTGCTCGTCCCAGCGCTGGGGGATGTGGGTGGCGGTGAGGGCCTGGACGGACTTCACCCGGCCGAACAGCTCGTGCAGGACGTACTCCCAGTGCGGGAACATGTCGACGACGATGCCGCCGCCGTCCTCCGCGCGGTAGTTCCAGGACGGGCGCTGGGCGGCCTGCCAGTCGCCCTCGAAGACCCAGTAGCCGAACTCGCCGCGGATGGAGAGGATCCGGCCGAAGAAGCCGCCGTCGATGAGGCGCTTGAGCTTGAGCAGGCCCGGCAGGAACAGCTTGTCCTGGACGACGCCGTGCTTGACGCCGGCGGCGGTGGCCAGCCGGGCCAGCTCCAGGGCGCCTTCGAGGCCGGTGGCGGTGGGCTTCTCGGTGTAGATGTGCTTGCCGGCGGCGACCGCCTTCCTGATCGCCTCCTCGCGGGCGGAGGTGACCTGGGCGTCGAAGTAGATCTCGACGGTCGGGTCGGCGAGGACCGCGTCGAGGTCGGTGGAGACGTTCTGCGGGTCCAGTCCGTGCTGTTCGGCGAGCGCCTTCAGGGCGTGTTCACGACGACCGACGAGGACCGGTTCCGGCCACAGCACGGTGCCGTCGCCGAGGTCGAGGCCGCCCTGTTCGCGGAGGGCCAGGATGGAGCGGACGAGGTGCTGGCGGTAACCCATGCGCCCGGTCACGCCGTTCATGGCGATACGCACCGTCTTGCGTGTCACGTCGATCCCTTCGTAGGCGTCGTGCGCAGCGTTCCTGCGCATTCCGTACGCGGTTGTGCGCGCCGCGTACGCCTCATTCCTGATCAGCGTTACAGCAAGCGCTTTCTATACAGGAAGAAGCTAGCCTCTGACCGGTGGTCCGGACAAGACCGTGTCCATCCCGAGTTGTTCGAGGGGGCGAACAACAGGGGTCCCGGGCCGTAAGGTCTGCTCGACACGCCCGGAACCGCGCTCACCACGGCGCGGCCCACCAGGGCGGACGACGACGTACGACGAGATGCGTGACCGGAGGACTGACGAGATGACGGTGACCCTGGCGGACGTGGCGGCCCGCGCGCAGGTCTCGCCCGCGACGGTGTCGCGCGTGCTGAACGGAAACTATCCCGTCGCCGCTTCCACCCGGGACCGGGTGCTGCGAGCGGTCGACGAGCTGGACTACGTGCTGAACGGGCCGGCGAGCGCGCTGGCGGCGGCGACCTCGGACCTCGTGGGCATCCTGGTGAACGACATCGCGGACCCCTTCTTCGGGATCATGGCGAGCGCGATCCAGTCGGAGATCGGGGGACCCGGCGGCCGGGCCGGAGGCGAACGGCTCGCGGTGGTCTGCAACACGGGGGGCTCGCCGGAACGGGAGCTGACCTATCTGACGCTGCTCCAGCGGCAGCGGGCCGCGGCCGTGGTGCTGACCGGCGGGGCCGTGGAGGACGAGCCGCACGCGTCGGCGGTGGCGTCCAAGCTGCGCAGACTCGGCGAGGCGGGCACCCGCGTGGTGCTGTGCGGCCGGCCGCCGGCTCCGGACACCTCGGCCATAGCGCTGACCTTCGACAACCGCGGGGGCGGGCGGGAGCTGACCGAGCACCTCCTGGGCCTCGGACACCGCCGGCTCGGCTACATCGCCGGACCCGAGGAGCGCACGACCACCCGGCACCGGCTGGAGGGCCACCGGGAGGCACTGGCCGCGGCCGGCGTCGAGGAGGACCCGCGCTGGACCGTGCACGGACCCTACGACCGGCGGGCCGGCTACGAGGCGACGCTGGAGCTGCTGCGCCGGGACCCGTCCCTGACGGCGGTGGTGGCCGCCAACGACTCCGTCGCCCTCGGCGCCTGCGCCGCCCTGCGCGACTCGGGCCTGCGCATCCCGGACGACGTCTCGGTGGCCGGCTTCGACGACCTGCCCTTCAGCATCGACGTGGTGCCCTCCCTGACGACCGTGCGGCTGCCGCTGGCCGAGGCGGGAGCGCGGGCGGGCCGCATCGCCATGGGCCGCGAGGAGCCGCCGCCGGGCGGGATCGCGACGGTGCGGGGCGAGTTGATGGTGCGGGGGTCCTCGGGGGCGCCGAGGACGTCGTCGGACGAGACACGGACGGCGGGGGCCGCACAGCAGAGCGCTGCGAGCGGGGCGTAGTCGGCTCAGGCCGCACAGCAGAGCGCTGCGGGCGACGGGCAGGCGGCGCGCGCGGGACAGCGGAGCGCTGCGGGCGAGGCGTAGTCGGCTCAGGCCGCACAGCAGAGCGCTGCAGGCGAGGGGCAGGCGGCGCGGGCGGGACAGCGGAGCGCTGCGGGCGAGGCGTAGTCGGCTCAGGCCGCACAGCAGAGCGCTGCGGGCGACGGGCAGGAGTCCCGAGCTGACCCGACCTGAACCGAGCCCGGCCCTGAGCCGAGTCGCGGTGTATACGGCGTGGTGAGGTGTGGCGCGGTTCGCCGTGGTGCGCGATGCCCGGGCGACGCCGTCGTCGGTCGTAGGTCCCGGGTTACTGGACCCCGCGGCGGGTCCGGGTGAGAGTGGGGGCATGAAGTTCGCCTTCTCCACTCTCGGTGTTCCCGGTCTGCCCCTCCCCCAGGTGCTGCGGCTCGCGGTCGCGCACGGCTATCACGGCGTGGAGCTGCGCGCTCATCCCGAGGAGCCGGTCCATCCGGGGCTGAGTCCCGACGAGCGGTCCGAAGCGGCCGCCGCGTTCAAGGCGGCCGGCGTCGAGGTGCTGGGGCTCGCCGGGTACGCCCGGGTCGCCGCGCCGGGAGACGACGAGGCCGTCATCGACGAGATCCGCGCCCTCGCCGGTCTCGCCCGCGATCTCGGGGCGCCCTTCGTCCGCGTCTTCCCCGGCGGCGCGGACGGGCAGTCCCCCGCCGAGGCCGACGCCGTCGCCGCCCGGCGGCTCGCCGTCGCCGCCGAGTTCGCCGCCGACCTCGGCGTGCGCGTCCTGCTGGAGACCCACGACTCCCATCGCACCGGCGCGGACGCCACCCGCGTGCTGGGCCTCGTCGGGCACCGGCAGGTCGGCGCGCTGTGGGACGTGATGCACACCTGGCTGGGCGGCGAACAGCCGCAGGAGACGTACGCGGCGCTCGCCCCGTACCTCGGCTATGTGCAGGTCAAGGACATCGCGTCGGCCGACGACACCACGCCGCTGACGCTGGGCACCGGAGTGCTGCCGCTCGCCGAGTGCGTGGAGGTGCTGACGCGCCACGAGTGGGACGGGTGGCTGTGCTGGGAGTACGAGAAGCGCTGGTACGAGGCCGCCGCGCCGCTGGAGGGGCTCCTCGACGCCGGACGCGCCCACCTCGGACGGCTGCTGAACGACTCGGCGTGAGGCCTGGCCGAGGGCAGGACCTCCCCGGGCCGTTCGGAGCGCCGTGCCGCGTCCTCGCGGTGCTCACCGTGCCGCGTCCGTGACGGCGCTCACCGTGGCGTCGGCAGGAACCGCGCCACCCGCTGCGCCAGCCCCCGCTCGCAGTCCTGCCATTCGTCGGCCGTGACGGCGAACATCGCGGAGTCGCGCAGGAGGCCGTCCTCGCCCGGCGCCCAGGAGCGGGACCAGTTGCGCAGGACGCCCTCGAAGCGGGCGCCGACGCTCGCGATGGCGGCGCGGGAGCGGCTGTTGCGGGCGTCCGTCTTCAGGTCCACCCGGGAGACGCCCCACTGTTCGAAGACGTGCCGGAAGAGGAGCAGTTTGGCCTCGGCGTTGATGCCCGTGCCCTGCGCGGAGCCGGCCAGCCAGGTGTAACCGATCTCCACGGCGTCGAGTCGTTCGTCGCCCCGCCAGGAACGCGGCTCCAGGTACGCGGTCGCGCCGACCACCTGGCCGGTGGCGAGGGATGTCTGCGCGTAGGGCGCGACCCGGCCGGTGGCCGCGCGGGCGAGCTGGGCGTCGACGTAGTCGCCCATCTCGTCCGCGCGCGGGACCCAGGTGAAGGCGTACGTCTTCCGGTTCTCCTCGGCCGCCGCCGCCAGTCCTGCCGCGTGCCGGTGCTCCAGCGGCTCCAGGCGCACCAGCGCGCCCTCGAGCAACGGCCCCTCCAGTGTGAAAGTCACCCGACGACGTCCTTCCGCAGTGCCTTCGCCAGTTCCCCGAACGCCTCGTGGAAACCGGGGAAAGTCTTGCGGACGCAGCCCGGGTCGTCGAACGAGATTCCGGGGACGCGCAGTCCCGTCACGGCGAACGACATGACGATGCGGTGGTCGCCGTAGGTCTTGATGTCGGCGCCCTTGGGAGCGCCTGCGGAGGGAGAGCCGTCCGCGTCGGGCCGGATCTCGATCCAGTCGGGGCCGGTGGCCACCTCGACGCCGAGCCGTCGCAGGTTCTCCGCGCAGGCCTCCAGCCGGTCGCACTCCTTCACGCGGGTGTTCGCCACGTCCTCGATGCGCACCGGGCCGGTGGCGAAGGGGGCGAGCGCGGCGAGGGTCGGCATGGTGTCGGAGATGTCCCGCATGTTGACGGTGACGCCCCGGAGTTCGCCGGTCCCCGCCACGGTGGTGCGGTCCGCGCCGACGGCGACCCGGGCGCCCATCCGCCGCAGCACCTCCACGAAGCCCAGGTCGCCCTGGAGCGCGCCCTCGCCGAGACCCGGCACGGTCACCTCGCCGCCGGTCAGCGCGGCCGCCGCGAAGAAGTAGCTCGCGGTGGAGGCGTCCGGCTCGATCGCGTACGTCGTGGCGCGGTAGCCGCCGGGCGGGACGACGTACGTGTTCCCCTCGCGTCCGACCTCCACCCCGAACGCCCGCATCATCGCGAGGGTGATCTCCACGTACGGCGCCGAGACCAGGTCCGTGACGGTGACGCGCAGACCGGTGCGGGTCAGCGGGCCGAGCAGGAGGAGGGCGGTCAGGTACTGGGAGGACTGGCCGGCGTCCAGCACCACCTCGCCGCCCTCGACGCCGGCCGCCCGCACGGTCAGCGGGTGGTGGCCCTCCGCCTCCTCGTGGCGCACGTCCACGCCCAGGTCGCGCAGGGCGCGGGTGAGCGGGAGGAGCGGGCGGCGGCGCATCTGCGGGGAGGCGTCGAAGCGGTAGACGCCGTGGCCGGCGGCGGCGAGGGCGGGCAGGAAGCGGGCGGTGGTCGCGCCGTCCCGGCAGAAGACGTCGGCCTCGGCGAGCGCCGGCCCCTGCGGACGGCCGTCGATCTGCCAGGCGTCCGGCGTCCTGCCGACGCGGTACCCGAGCCGCGTCAGGCCCTCGGCGAAGCCCTCGGTGTCGTCGGAGCGGAGCGGGCGCTGCAGCGTGGTGACGCCGTCGGCGGCCGCGGCCAGGAACAGGGCGCGGGCGGTGATGGACTTGGAACCGGGGATGTCGACGAGGACCATGCCCCTCATGATCCCGCGCCGCGCGGTCGCGGTGCCGGTACGTCCACGGGATGGACGAGCGTCGAGACGGTTCCCTCCAGGTGAACGACCGGGTCGACGACGGGTCGGCGGCCGGGCGTCGGGCGGGTCGGCGGCGGGGTGTCGGCGAGGCGGCGGGGCGGGTGTCGGCGGCGCGGTGTCGAGGGCCGGGCGTCGGCTGGGCACAGGGGCGTCGGGCGGGTCGGCGGCGCGGTGTCGGCGAGGCGGCGGGGCGGGTGTCGGCGAGGCGGCCGGGCGGCGAGGCGGCGAGGCGGCGGCCGGGCGTCGGGCGGGGCGGCGGCCGGGTGTCGGCGGCGCGGTGTCGAGGGCCGGGCGTCGGCTGGGCACAGGGGCGTCGGGCGGGTCGGCGGAGCGGTGTCGGCGAGGCGGCGGGGCGGGTGTCGGCGGCGCGGTGTCGAGGGTCGGCCTGCAGATCGGCCGCGCCGACGGCTTGCGGCGATGAGGCGGGGGCCGACGACTGCGGCCACGGGCGGGAGCCGACAGGCCTCCGGCCACCGGGTGGAGGGGCGGCGCGCCCCCGTCCAATGCGCCGATGGCGGCGCCCGCGCGGGTAGCGTGCGCCACCGGTCCCCCACCCGTCACTCCCCCCACCGGAAGGAGCGCCGATGCCCTCCCGACGCACCGTCCTCACCGCCACCGCCGGCGTCACCGCCGCACTCGCCGTCGGCGGTCCCGCGTACGCGGACGATCGCCGGCCGCGCGAGCTCCTCTCCCGTATGACGGTGGAGGAGAAGGTCGGCCAGGTCTTCGTCTCGCGGGTGCACGGTCACTCGGCGACCGCCCCCGACCCGGCCGACGCCGACGCCAACCTCGCCGACTTCGGCGTCCGCACCGGCGCCGAGCTGCTCGCCCGTTACCGGCTCGGCGGCGTCATCTACTTCGCGTGGGCGCACAACACCCGCGCCCCGCAGCAGATCGCGGACCTCTCCGACGGGCTCCAGCGGGCCTCGCTCGGGCAGCCGCGCGGGCTGCCGGTGCTGATCTCCACCGACCAGGAGCACGGCGCGGTGTGCCGGGTGGGCCGGCCGGCCACCCTGTTCCCCGGCGCGATGGCGATCGGCGCGGGCGGTTCCCGCGACGACGCCCGCACCCTCGGCCGGATCGCGGGAACCGAGCTGCGGGCGATGGGCATCCGGCAGAACTACTCCCCCGTCGCCGACGTCAACGTGAACCCGGCCAATCCGGTGATCGGGGTCCGCTCGTTCGGCGCCGGCCCTGACGCGGCGGCCGCGCTGGTCGCGGCGGAGATCGAGGGCTACCGGGCGGCGGGGGTTGCGGCGACCGCCAAGCACTTCCCCGGGCACGGGGACACCTCCGTGGACAGCCACACCGGCTTCCCCGTCATCACCCACACCCGTCAGGAGTGGGAGGCGCTGGACGCGGCGCCGTTCCGGGCGGCGATCGCGGCCGGCGTCGACTCCCTGATGACGGCGCACATCGTGGTCCCCTCGCTGGACGCCTCCGGCGACCCGGCCACCCTCTCCCGGCCCGTCGTCACCGGGCTCCTGCGCGAGGAGCTGGGCTACGACGGCGTCGTGGTCACCGACGCCCTGGACATGGCGGGCGTGCACACGAAGTACGGCGACGACCGGGTGCCGGTGCTCGCCCTCAAGGCCGGCGTCGACCAGCTGCTCAACCCGCCCAGGCTGGACGTCGCCTGGAACGCCGTCCTGAAGGCCGTCCGGGGCGGGGAGCTCGCCGAAGGGCGGCTCGACGAGGCGGTGTTGCGCATCCTCCGGCTCAAGGAACGGCTGGGGCTGTTCGACGACCCGTACACCGCCCCGGACGCAGTCGCCCGGACCGTCGGCGCCCCGGAACACCTCGCGGCCGCCGACCTGCTCGCCGAGCGCACGACGACACTCCTCGTCAACGAAAGCCGCGAGGGCGGTACAGGCGGCCTGCTCCCCCTGTCGCCCCGCACCCACCCCGCGCTGCTGGTCGTCGGCGCCGATCCCGCCTCGCCCACCGGCACCACGGGCCCGCCCACCGGCGTCCTCGCCGCCGCCCTCGCCGCCCAGGGCTTCCGCACGACGACGCTGCCCACCGGCACGGACCCCTCCGCCGAGACGATCGCCCAGGCGGTGGCGGCGGCGGACGGCGTGGCCGCCGTGGTGGTCACCACCTACAACGTCACGGCGGGCAGCGCTCAGAAGACGCTGGTCGAGCGGCTGTCGGCGACCGGCCGGCCGGTGATCGCGGTGGCGGTCCGCAACCCCTACGACGTGGCACAGCTGCCGTCCGTCACGGCGTGCCTGGCGACGTACTGCTGGACCGACGTCGAACTGCGGGCCGCCGCGCGGGTGATCGCCGGCGCGGTATCGCCGCAGGGGAAGCTGCCGGCGCCCGTGCAGCGGGCGGACGACCCGACACGGGTGCTGTACCCGATCGGACACGGCCTGACGTACTGAGCCCCGGGCCGATCGGGGGGACGACGCAGGCCGGGGACGCCGGACGCCCGCTGCCGGACCCCGCTGCCGGCGTCCGGCGGCCGCACGCACCGGGTGAGGTGCGCGCGGCCGGTCCGGGGCATGCTCACGGGCGCAGCGCAGGCTCCCGTTCCACATCGCGCACGTCCAGCTTCGCGTCGAACTTCGCGAGCGGCTTCGCCCGGTCCACGGCCGGCGCCGGGACGCCCGCCCAGTCCAGGATGCGGGCCGTGGCCAGCGCCTTCTGGTCCGCGACCAGTCCGGCCACGTTCGCGCCGTGGTTCAGGCCGGGGGCGGTGAAGACGTAGCTGTCCTTCGCGCCCTTGCCGGGCCGGAACCGCTCCGAGCCCCACGGGTCGTTCTGGCCGTAGACGAAGAGCATGTGGCGGGCGTTGTGCCGCACCCACGTGTCGACGTCCCGCATCGCCCCCGGCCGGAACCGCATCGGGATGTCGCGGGGGACGAAGTTGCGCGGCGGCTGGTAGCCGTAGCGGATGTACTTCTTCTCGATGGCCGGGAAGTGGATCGTGGGGGCGCCGAGCTGGGTGCCCGCCTGGTAGTAGTACGGCGTGTACGTGGCGAGGCCCTGGTCGGTGTAGGCGGAGAAGCCGGAGATCTCGTCGACCGAGTTCCAGATCTCGTCGTCGGTCGCGGTGGCCGCGTCCGCCGGGATCGACGCGCAGTCGGAGAGCAGGCTGTACTGCCAGAAGCCCCAGACGTAGTCGAGGACGACCGCCTCGTAGGCGCGGTCCAGGCTGCCGATGGTGGTGAAGGTGTAGCCGTTCTCCGTCGCGTCCGCCGCGTACCTGCGCTCCAGGGGCTCCCGGCGCACCAGTGCCTCGCGCTGGACGGCGTTCAGCCGGTCACGGCACTCCTTCGTGCCGACGGAGGCGAAGAAGCGGTCGTAGGCCGAGTCTTCGTGGTCGACGACGTCGTTGGGGGCGACGTAGGCGACCACGCCGTCCATGTCCCGGGGGTAGAAGCGCTCGTAGTACGTCGCCGTCATGCCGCCCTTGGAGCCGCCCGTGGAGAGCCAGTTCTTCGCGTAGATCTTCTTCAGCGCCGCGTAGACGCGGTGCTGGTCGCTCGCGGCCTGCCAGATGTCCAGCTTGGACCAGTCGGCGGGGGCCGGGCGGGACGGGGTGAAGTAGCGGTACTCCAGGGAGACCTGGTTGCCGTCCACGATCTGGGTGGGCTCGCGGCGGCCGGGGTTGGTGGAGACGTTGTAGCCGCTGGTGTAGAAGACCGTCGGGCGGCTGACGTCCTTGTGCAGCACCGTGATGCGCTGCTGGAAGGCGCCCTTGGAGGGGTGCCGGTGATCCACCGGCTGGGTGTAGTTCAGGACGAAGAAGCGGTACCCGGGGTACGGCTTCTCCTCGATCAGGCTGATGCCCGGGATCGCGAGCAGCCGGTCCTTGATGTCGGTGGCCTCCGGCGTGGGGGCGGCGGTCGCCGCTCCCGCCGTGCTCAGCGTGCCTATGAGCACCGTGAGCGCGAGCAGCCATCTGAGCGCCTTGCGCATGCGCGTGCACCCTCCTTGTGAGACAGATGTGCGTCGCCGGAAGCTATCGGAGCAACACGGGTCACACCAGAGGGGGTTGGCGCATGCGGGGGTTCGGCGCGGCCGCCGCGCGGGTCGGCGTGCCGGCGGGTCGGCCCGTCAGCGTGCCGGCGGGGCGGCGGGGCGTCGCGGGGGCCGGGCGGACGACGCCCGGATCAGCACAGGAACCAGCCCGACCGGTACGAGCCGCTGCCCACCGCTGCCGTCACCCGCACGCGCCGGTGGCCGGCGTACGTCTTCGCGACCGGTGAACTGCGCGTGTGCATGCGCGACTTGTGCACGGCGACCAGCCCGCGTGCCTGGACGCTCACCGAGACCAGCCGCTTGACGCCGGGCCGCTTCTGCACGGTGACGGCGCACACCACGCCGCCGTCCCGGTAGATCAGGACGGAGCCGGTCGAGAAGGACAGGGTGCGCACCTTGCGTCCGGTGCAGGACGACCCGGCGGTGGCCGCCTGGGCGCTGCCCGGCACGGCGACGGCGAGCACGGCGGCCGCGATCAGCGCGGCCAGCGCCGCCGTCAGTCTTCGGACCGTCGTGCTCCGTGCGCGTTCCGCACCTGTGCCCACGGTCCCGGCCCCCTCCCGCGTCCGCCGTACGCGACGGCCGGCTGTGCCCCGGCCGTGCGCGCGATGCCCGTACTGATGTACGGACGCCCGAGGTGCGCCGATGGTTGCGCGACCGTCACCGGGACGCGCTCACCGGCTCCTCGGGTTCGGCCGCGCCGACGAAGGTGCGCCACAGGCGGGCGTAGCGTCCGTCCAGGGCGACCAGCTCGTCGTGGGTTCCGTCCTCGACGACCCGGCCGTGGTCCATGACCACCACCCGGTCCGCGCGGGCGGCGGTGGTCAGCCGGTGGGCGACCACGAGGGTGGTGCGGCGGCCCGTCAGACGGTCGGTGGCCTGGTTGACCTGGGCCTCCGTCGCCAGGTCGAGGGCGGCCGTGGCCTCGTCGAGAAGCAGGACGTCCGGGTCGACGAGTTCGGCGCGGGCCAGCGCGATCAGCTGGCGCTGGCCGGCGGAGAGGTTGCGGCCGCGCTCGGCGACCTCGTGGAGGTAGCCGCCGTCGAGCGTGGCGATCATCTCGTGCGCGCCGACCGCCCGCGCCGCCGCCTCCACCTCGGCGTCAGTGGCGTCGGGCCGGCCGTAGGCGATCGCGTCGCGGACGGTGCCGGGGAACAGGTACGCCTCCTGCGGGACGACGCCCAGCCGGTGACGGTACGAGGTCAGGTCGAGGGAGCGCAGGTCCCGGCCGTCCACGGTGACCCGGCCGTCCGTGGGGTCGTAGAACCGGGCCACCAGCTTGACCAGGGTCGACTTCCCGGCGCCGGTCTCGCCGACGAACGCGACGGTCTGGCCGGCCGGGATGCGCAGGTCGATCCCGGTGAGGGCCTCCTCCTCCGTGCCGTAGCGGAAGTGCACGTCCTCGAAGGCGATCTCGCCGCTGAGCGAGCGCACCTCGTGCGGTCGTTCGGCGGACCGCGTGGACGTCGGCTCGCGGAGCAGTTCCTGGATGCGGCCCAGCGAGACGGTCGCCTGCTGGTAGCCGTCGAAGACCTGCGAGAGCTGCTGCACGGGGGCGAAGAACAGGTCGATGTAGAGCAGGTAGGCCACCAGCGCGCCGGTGGTGAGGGTCGCCGCGTCGACCCGTCCCGCGCCCGCGATCAGCACGGCCGCAGCCGCGACCGAGGAGAGCAGCTGCACGAAGGGGAAGTAGATCGAGATCAGCCACTGCCCCCGGATGCGGGCCCGGCGGTAGCTGTCGGAGCGTTCCGCGAACCGTGCCGCGCCGTCCCGCTCGCGCCCGAAGGCCTGCACGATCCGCAGCCCGGACACCGACTCCTGGAGGTCGGCGTTGACCGTCGACACCCGCTCGCGGGCCAGTTCGTACGCCTTCACACTGGCCTTGCGGAAGAAGTAGGTGGCGATGATCAGCGGCGGCAGCGTCGCGAAGACGACCAGCGCCAGCTGCACGTCGATCACCAGCAGGGCGACCATGATGCCGAAGAAGGTGACGACCGAGACGAAGGCGGTGACCAGCCCGGTCTGCAGGAACGTGGAGAGGGCGTCGACGTCCGTCGTCATCCTCGTCATGATCCGGCCGGTCAGCTCCCGCTCGTAGTAGTCGAGGCCGAGACGCTGGAGCTGGGCGAAGATCTTCAGCCTGAGCGTGTAGAGGACGCGTTCGCCGGTGCGTCCGGTCATCCGGATCTCGCCGGTCTGCGCAACCCACTGGATCACCACGGCCAGCAGGGCGAGCAGGGACGCCGTCCAGACGGCGCCCAGCGCCGCCTGGGACACGCCCTGGTCGATGCCGTGCCGGATCATCACCGGCAGCAGCAGGCCCATGCCGGCGTCGACGGCGACGAGGGCGAGACTGACCAGGAGCGGCGCGCCGAAACCGTGCAGCAGCCTGCGCAGGCCGTACGACGTCTCCGGGAGGACCGCCCGCCGTTCGTCGACGCCGGGTGTGTCGGCGGCCGGGGGCAGCGCCTCGACCTGGGCGAGGAGCTCGGGGGTGGCGGGCGTTCCGGACAGCGCCGTGTCCTTCGGCTCGCGGTCGCCGGTCCACAGCCGGGGGGTGACCCCGCGTTCGGCGTCGAATTCGGCGTCCAGCTCGTCGCGGACGGAGGTGTCCTCGCCGGGGGCCGCCGGCCGGGCGTGGCCGGGCGACACGCCGCCGAGCTCGTCGGGGTCGGTGAGCAGCCGGCGGTACAGCGCGGAGCGCTCCTGGAGCTCCTCGTGGGTGCCGAGGTCGGCGAGACGGCCGGCGTCCAGGACGGCGATGCGGTCGGCGAGGCCCAGCGTGGAGCGGCGGTGGGCGATCAGCAGCGTGGTGCGGCCCTGCATGACCTGCTTGAGCGCCTCGTGGATCTCGTGCTCGACCGCCGCGTCCACGGCGGAGGTCGCGTCGTCGAGTACCAGCAGGCGCGGGTCGGAGAGGATCGCGCGGGCGAGCGCGACGCGCTGGCGCTGGCCGCCGGAGAGGGTGAGGCCGTGCTCGCCGACCTTCGTGTCGTAGCCCGCGGGCAGCTCGGCGACGAACCGGTCGGCCTGGGCGGCGCGGGCGGCCGCCTCGATCTGCTCCTGGGTGGCGTCGGGGCGGCCGTAGGCGATGTTGGCGCGGATGGTGTCGGAGAAGAGGAAGGAGTCCTCGGGGACGAGGCCGATCGCGGCCCGCAGCGAGTCGAGGGTGAGCTCGCGCACGTCGTGGCCGCCGATGAGGACCGCACCCCGGGTGACGTCGTAGAAGCGGGGCAGCAGCAGCGAGACGGTGGACTTGCCGGAGCCGGAGGAGCCGACGACGGCGAGGGTCTCGCCGGGGCGGATCTCGAAGCTGAGGCCGTCGAGGACGGGCCGCTCGGCGTCGTAGCCGAAGGAGACGTCGTCGAACTCGACGGTGGCCGGGGCGTCCGCGGGCAGCGCCTTGGCGCCGTCCGTCATCGACGGCTCGGTGTCGATGAGCTCCAGGACGCGCTCGGTGCCCGCGCGGGCCTGCTGGCCGACGGTGAGGACCACGGCCAGCATCCGGACCGGGCCGACGAGCTGGGCCAGGTAGGTGGAGAACGCGACGAAGGTGCCGAGCGTGATGTGGCCGCCGACGGCCAGCCAGCCGCCGAGCGCCAGCATCGCGACCTGGCCGAGGGCGGGCACGGCCTGCAGGGCGGGGGTGTAGCCCGCGTTCAGCCGGATCGTGCGCAGCCGCCCCGCGAAGAGCCGGCGTCCCACCTCGCGGAGCTTCCCGGTCTCCTGCTCCTCCTGCCCGAAGCCCTTCACCACGCGTACGCCGCTGACGGCGCCGTCGACCACGCCCGCCACGGCCGCCGCCTGCGCCTGGGCGTACCAGGTGGCGGGGTGGAGCTTGGTCCGGCTGCGCTTGGCGATGTAGGCGAGGGCAGGCGCCACGGCGAGGGCGACCAGGGTGAGCGGGAGCGACAGCCACGCCATGATCACGAGGGAGATCAGGAAGAGCAGCAGGTTCCCGATCGTCATCGGGAGCATGAAGAGCAGGCCCTGGATCAGCTGGAGGTCGCTGGTCGCGCGCCCGACGACCTGGCCGGTGGACAGCTCGTCCTGACGGCGGCCGTCGAGCCGGGTGATCGTCTCGAACATGTCGGTCCGCAGGTCGTGCTGGACGTCCAGGGCGAGACGGCCGCCGTAGTAGCGGCGGACGTAGGTGGAGGCGTAGACGAGGACGGCGGCGGCGAGGAGGGCTCCCGCCCAGGGGGCCATGTCACGTGAGTGGTCGCCGATGACGTCGTCGATGATCACCTTGGTGACCAGCGGGACCAGTGCCATGACGGCCATGCCGACCAGCGAGGAGCCGAGGGCCAGGGCGACGTCCGCAGGGTGGCGCCGGGCGTATCCCGCCAGCCGTCGTGCCCATCCCCGTTGCTCCGTCACGCCGGTGCCTCCGCTTCCTCGAGCTGACCCTGATCTGCCGGAAGGCACCAACGCCGGGGGGTGCGGATTTCATCCCTCCGTCACCATCCTCTTCTCGGCGTGCGGGTCCCGCCTGCGGAAAGAACTCACGGTCACCTTCCCGTCACCGAAGTGAATCGGCGGCGGGCCGGTGACCGGCGGACAGGATCACGTCCGGGGCGCGCTCAGGAGGCGGCCAGATCCTTGTGGACGACCTTGGCGACGCCCTGGATGGTCGCGATGCCGTAGTTCATGGTGCTGTTGCCGTGCGTGAGGACGGTCATCACGTAGTCGTGGCCGCCGCCCTTGAAGGTGCCGACGCTGTGCACCCGCCAGCCCTGCGTGGCGCGCGACAGCCAGCCGTTCTTCACGTGCCAGGAGACGTTCGCGGGCCGGCCGTACGGGGTGCCCCAGCGCTGCGCCGAGACGACCTTGCCCATCAGGGTGGTGACGTAGGACCGCGAGGCGTCGGTCAGCACCGTGTTCCGGGCGTGGATCAGCTTGAGCAGCTTCTGTTCGTCGGTGACGGTGATCTGGGTCAGACCCCAGTAGTTGTTCGCACCGGGCTTGGTCTGGGTCATCTTCGCGGCCGTCAGGAACTTCTTGATCTTCGTCACGCCGAGCTGCTTCCACAGGGTGGAGGTGGAGGCGTTGTCCGACTTGGTGATCATCGCGGTGGCGAGCGACTTCTCACGGCTGGTCAGCGTACGGCCGGCGTTCTGCGCGTCCCACAGCAGCGCGGACAGGACCGTCACCTTGACCACGCTGGCCGAGTCGTAGGCGGTGGAGGCGCGCAGGGTGCAGGTGGTGTTCGTGGTGCGGTCGTAGAGACCGACGGCGATCGTGCCCTTGCGGCCCACCAGCGCTGCGGTGATGTCCTTCTTCAACTTGGCGGCGAGAGCGGCCTTGTTCGACGTGCAGGCGACGGTGGGCGTGGCGGCGGAGGCGGGCGCGGCGGTGGCCACGCCGGTGACGAGGACGGCGGCGCCGAGCGCCGTGGCGACCAGTCCCCTTCTGCTTCTTGCGGTCCGGTGAGTCATGCCACGTTGACTCACACATCTGACCGATAGTTGTACTCCCGTTCGACACACAGGAGTTCGTGACAGGCTCGTCGCCGGACGGAGACACCGCGCGGACCACGACGAGAAGTGCGAGCCGCGACGGAGGCGCTCTCACGGGTTTCTCACCCGGTCACAGCTCGCCCCCAGGCGGAGCACAGCCCCCGCTCATCGGCCGTGCGCATCGTGCAGTGGTGACATCTGCCACCGATCCCCTCTCCCACCCGACCGTGACTCCCGCCGGGTCTTCCGCCGGGTCTTCCGCCGTGTCCCCGGACCGGCCGCCGCCGGCCGCCGCCGGGACGGCTCCCCCGGCGCACCCGCCGGCGCAGGCGCCCCGCTGGTCGCTGCCCACGCTGATCGCGATCCTGGTCCTGGCGGGGGTGCTCTACGGCTGGAACCTGTCCGGCAGCAGCCTCAACAGCTTCTACAGCGCCGCCGTCTACAGCGGCACGCAGAGCTGGAAGGCGTGGTTCTTCGGCTCGCTCGACGCCGGGAACTTCCTCACCGTCGACAAGCCGCCGTTCGCACTCATGATCATGGGCCTGTCCTGCCGGGTCTTCGGCTTCGGCACCTGGCAGATGATGGCCCCGGAGATCGCGGCGGCGCTGGGCACGATCTGGATCCTGCACTCCTCCGTGAAGCGGGCGTTCGGGCACGCCGCGGCAGCCGTCGCGGCGCTGGTGCTCGCGCTGACGCCCATCACCGTGGCCATCAACCGCGACAACAACCCCGACACGATCCTCGTCCTGTCGATGGTGGCGGGCGCCGCGCTCGCCCTGCGCGCCACCCGCGACGACAGGCTGCTCCCGCTCATCGGCTCAGCGGTCTGCTTCGGCCTCGCCTTCAACACCAAGATGCTCCAGGGCTACATCGCCCTGCCCGCCGTCTTCGCCGTGTACCTGTACGCGTCGAGGACCGGATGGCGGAAGAAGGCCGTCAACCTGGCGCTGGCCGCCGTGGCACTGGCCGTCTCGAGCTTCTGGTGGGCGACGGCCGTCTCGCTCGTGCCGGCCGACGACCGCCCGTACATCGGCGGTTCGACCGACGGCAGCGCCTGGGACCTGATCATGGGCTACAACGGCCTCGGCCGGGTCCTCGGCGGCGAGGGCAACGGCGGGGGCGGCGGGGGCGGCGCCTCCTTCGCCGGGACCGCGGGCATCGGCCGGATGTTCAACGACGTCCTCGGCGGCCAGATCTCCTGGCTGATCCCCTTCGCGGGCGTCGCGCTGGTCGCCGGCCTGGTGCGGTGCGGCCGGGCCCCGCGCACCGACGCGACACGTGCCGCGCTGGTGATGTGGGGCGGCTGGCTCGTGCTGCACTACCTGACCTTCGCCATGGCCGAGGGCACCATGCACCCCTACTACACGACCGCGCTGGCCCCGGGCATCGCGGCGCTGTGCGGGGGCGGCGGCGTCCTGCTGTGGCGCGCCTTCCGCGGCGGCGACGCGCGCTGGTCGTGGGTGCTGCCCGCGGGGCTCGCGATCACCGGCGCCTGGGCGATCGTGCTGCTGCGCCGGGCCGACGGCTGGAACGCCTGGCTCTGGCCGACGGTGGGCGTGGTGACGGCGCTCGCGCTCGTGGGCCTGTTCGTGCTGCGGTCGGCGACCTCGGGCACGAGGCTCCGGCTGCTCGGGGTGTCTCTCGCGGCGGCGGTCGTGGCGGGCCTCGCGGGCCCGACGGCCTACGCGGCCTCGCCGGCCTTCGGCTCCTCCGGCGGCATGATGGGCGGCACCAACCCGACCGCGGGCCCCTCCACCGGCGGCATGGGCGGTCCCGGCGGCCGGATGCCCGGCGGCGCCCAGCAGGGCGGACAGACCGGCGGGACGGTCCCCGGCGGCAACGGCCGGATGACGCCGGGCGGCGGCGCCGGCGAGCTCCCGCAGGGCGGCGGCGCGAGCGGCGCACCGGGCGGCCAGGACGGCCGGCAGGGCGGCGCCGGCGGGGAGTTCCCCGGCGGCTCACCGGGCGGCGAGAACGGCACGGCTCCCGGCGGCACGGCGGGCGGCGCGCCCGGCGGCATGGGCGGAGGCGGCGGCATGGGCGGCGCCGACAGCGGGCTGGTCGAGTACCTGGAGAAGCACCAGGACGGCGCCACCTGGCTGATCGCGGTGTCCAACTCGCAGAGCGCGGGCCAGATGATCCTGAGCACCGGCAAGCCCGTCATCTCGATGTTCGGCTTCACCGGCTCCGACAACGCGATGACGCTGAGCCGCCTCAAGGAACTGGTGAAGAAGGGCGAGCTGCACTACATCCAGCTCGGCGGCGGTGGCGGTCCCGGCGGCGGCAACAACAGCCTGCTGGCCGAGATCACCACGTGGGTGCAGAAGAACGGCACGGCGGTGAAGGCGAGCGAGTACGGCGCGGCTTCGGCCTCCGAGGCCGGTTCCGAGACCGACGCCTCCAGCACGTCCGAAACGTCCACCACGTCCGCCACGTCCACCGTCTACCGGCTGGACGCCTCCGACGTCGGCTGACCCGCACGCCCGGACGGCCTCCGACTCTCCTGTCGGGGGCCGTCTGCGCACGTCAACTCGCGTAGACAAAGGACAGTTTGCCGGTTCCCGTCATCTGAAAGACATGTCAGATTCATTGCCATGACCGCATGTGCATGTCACTCTCCCGATTGCCGCCTTCAATCAACCCGCGTAGATCGGACCCCACATGCTGGCGACACGCATACGCCGATGGAAGTCGGTGGCGCTTGCCACCACTGCCGTCCTGGTCGGCATCACCGCCCCCACGCTCACCGCGTCCCCCGCCGCGGCGACCACGACGGCGTACGACTCCACGTACTACAAGAACGCGGTCGGCAAGACGGGCACGAGCCTGAAGTCCTCCCTGCACACGATCATCAGCGCCAACGTCTCGAAGATCTCGTACTCCGCGGTCTGGAACGCCCTGAAGGTCACCGACCAGGACCCGAACAACAGCAGCAACGTGATCCTGCTGTACAGCGGCGTCTCCCGCAGCAAGTCCCTCAACGGCGGCGACGTCGGCGACTGGAACCGTGAGCACGTCTGGGCCAAGTCGCACGGCGACTTCGGCGAGGTGACCGGTCCCGGCACGGACCTGCACCACCTGCGACCCGCGGACGTGACGGTCAACAGCATCCGCGGCAACAAGGACTTCGACAACGGCGGCAGCACCGTCTCGGGCGGCGGCGGCAGTCTCACCGACTCCGACTCCTTCGAGCCGCGCGACGCCGACAAGGGCGATGTGGCCCGCATGATCCTCTACATGGCGGTCCGCTACGACGGCGGCGACGGCTTCGCCGACCTGGAGCCCAACGAGAAGGTCAACAACGGCAGCAACCCGTACATCGGCAAGCTCTCCGTGCTCAAGCAGTGGAACGACGAGGACCCGCCGAGCGCCTTCGAGGAGAAGCGCAACCAGACCATCTACGACACCTACCAGCACAACCGGAACCCGTTCATCGACCACCCGGAGTGGGTCGAGGCGATCTGGTAGGACCGCGGCACGCACCCCTGAAGGGGCTGAACCTCCCTTGGCGAAAAGGAGGTTCAGCCCCTTCCGGCGTCACCCGCGGGGAGCCCCGTGCCAGCGCCACCGCGTGAGACGCGCACGCCCCGGCATCTCCCCCCGGCCGGTCGCCCACAGCAGGGTGGGCCACGGGCCGGTGTCGGTCGGGGCGTCCGGGAAGAGCCGCGCCAGCACCCGGCCGCACAGTCCGGCGTCCGGCTCCCACCGCACCCCGAGCCCCTCGGCGACGTCGTGCACGTGCACCAGCGTCTCGACGACGCCCATGGCGGCGAAGCCCTCGGGGTCGGAGGCGCCGAACACGTGGTGCGACCTGACGTCCGGCGGGGCGGTGCGCACCATGGCCGTCAGCAGAGCGCCGCTCGCCTCCAGCACCTGCACCAGCCCTGCGACTCCGGCGGCGCGGTCGGCGAAGACGACGTTGGCCGGTCCGCCGGGCCTTTGCGGGCTCCAGACGAAGGGCACCTCCCGGTCCGACGGCGGCTGCTCCGGCCCCAGTTGAGCGGCGTAGGCGAAGAGATCGTCGGCGAGGTGCTCGACGGTCTCCCAGCAACTCCATTCCAGGGAACCGGCCTTGACGTCCCAGTCGGCCTCCCGCGCCCCGCGCAGCACGACCACCGCCGCACGGACCGCGTCCTTCACGTCGTCGGCGGTGACGGGGCCGGGGCCGCACCGGGCGCCGGGGCGGGGGCCGGGTGATCCGGGTGCTTCAGACATGCCGGGACGGTATCAACGGCCCTCGCCGGCCCCGGTGTGCGTCGGCGCGAACATGCGCAGCGTCAGCGGGAGCACGACGACCGACGGGCCGGGCTCGGACAGGGCCTTCGCCAGGTCCGCCGCCAGGGCGTCAGCGGACGTCCGGACACCCGGCACGCCGAAGGACTCCGCCAGCGCCGCATAGTCCGGGCGGGCCAGCTCGGTGCCGGCAGCCGCGCCGAAGGAGTCCGTCATGTACTCGCGCAGGATGCCGTAGCCGCCGTCGTCGACGATCAGCCAGGTGACGTTCAGGTCGTGCTGGCGGGCCGTGGCCAGCTCGGCGACCGAGTACGGGGCGCCGCCGTCGCCGGACACGGCGAGCACCGGCCGGGTCGGGTCGGCCACCGCCGCGCCCAGCGCCGCGGGGAAGGCGTAGCCGAGGCCGCCGGCGCCCTGCGCGGAGTGCAGACGGTTGGGGCCCTTGGCGTCGAACGCCGACCAGGCCCAGTAGGTGAGGATCGTCATGTCCCAGAAGGACGGGGAGTCGGCCGGCAGCGCCCTGCGCACCGACGCCAGCACCTCCTGCTCCAGGGTGAGGTCCTGGGCGGCGATGCGGCTTGCGACCCTGGCGAGCAGGTCCCGTACCCGGCCGGGCGCGGTCTCGTCCCGCCGGGTCTCCACCGTCTCCAGGAGCGCCTGCAACGCGAGGCGGGCGTCCGCGTGGATGCCCAGCGCCGGGTGGTTGGACTCCAGCTTGCCGAGGTCCGCCTCGATCTGGACGACGCGGCCGCGAGGCGTGAACGTGTGGTAGTTCGACGACAGTTCGCCGAGGCCCGAGCCGACCACCAGCAGGACGTCCGCGTCCTCCAGGAAGTCCGTGGTGTGGCGGTCCTCCAGCCACGACCGGAGGGAGAGGGGGTGGGTCCAGGGGAACGCGCCCTTGCCGCCCGGGGTGGTGACGACGGGCGCGTCGAGCCGCTCCGCGAGCTGCCGCAGCTTGCCCGACGCGTCCGCCCGGACCACTCCGCCGCCGGCGATGATCGCCGGGCGCTCGGCACGCGACAGCAGGTCGGCGGCCAGGGCCGTCAGCTCGGGGCGCGGCGGCAGTTCGTCGGGGAACGCGTCGCCGCCCGTCACGACCGGGATCGACGTCTGCGCCAGCAGCACGTCCTGCGGAATCTCCACCCACACCGGGCCGTGCGGGACCGTCAGCGCGGACTTCCAGGCAGCCTCGATCGCCGACGGGATCTGCGACGCGGTGCGGGCCTGGTGGACGGACTTCACGACACCCCTGAACGAGGCCGCCTGGTCCGGGAGTTCGTGCAGATAACCGTGCCGGCCGCCGCCCAGCCCGGCCGTCGGGACCTGACTGCTGATCGCCAGGACGGGGGCGGAGGCCGCCGCGGCCTCGTGCAGCGCGGCGAGGGAGGTGAGCGCGCCCGGGCCCGTCGACAGCAGCAGCGGGGCCGCCTCCCCGGTGATCCTGCCGTACGCGTCCGCCGCGAACCCCGCGTTGTTCTCCATCCGCAGGCCGACGTAGCGCAGCGAGGAACGGCGCAGGGCGTCGAAGACGGCGAGCGCGTGCTGGCCGGGCAGGCCGAACACCGTCGTCGCGCCGAGTCCGGCCAGGGTCTCCACGACCAGGTCTCCGCCGGTGCGGCCGGGGGGAGGGTTCAGTGCGGCCTCCGTCTGCGCGGCGGTCGGGCGGAGCACCAGGTCGTGGTCGTGGGTCACTTGCCCTCGTTCTCCTTGCGGGCCTCGGCGATCTGGCGGGACATGATCGTGGTGAGTTCGTACGCCGTGTGGGACGCGGCCACCGACGTGATCTCCGCGTGATCGTACGCGGGGGCCACCTCGACGACGTCCGCCGAGACCAGGTGGCAGGAGGCCAGGCCGCGCAGGATCTCCAGGAGCTCGCGGGAGGTCATGCCGCCCGCCTCCGGGGTGCCGGTGCCGGGCGCGTGCGCCGGGTCGAGGCAGTCGATGTCGATGGAGATGTACAAGGGGCGGTCGCCGATGCGCTGCCGCAGCTGGTCGGCGATCTCGTCGGCGCCGCGCCGGTACACGTCCGCCGAGGTGACGATGCCGAAGCCCATCTTCTCGTCGTCGGTGAGGTCCTGCCTGCCGTAGAGGGGACCGCGGGTGCCGACGTGGGACAGCGCCTCGGTGTCGAGGATGCCCTCCTCCACGGCCCGGCGGAACGGCGTGCCGTGCGTGTACTCCGCGCCGAAGTAGGTGTCCCAGGTGTCGAGGTGGGCGTCGAAGTGGAGCAGGGCCACGGGACCGTGCTTGCGGGCGACCGAGCGCAGCAGGGGCAGGGCGATGGTGTGGTCGCCGCCCAGGGTCATCAGACGCGCGCCGGTGCCGAGCAGGTCGTCCGCGGCCGCCTCGATCGTGTCGACGGCCTCGTGGATGTCGAACGGGTTCACCGCGATGTCGCCGCCGTCCGCGACCTGGGCGAGGGCGAACGGGGAGGCGTCCTGCGCCGGGTTGTACGGCCGCAGCAGCCGGGACGCCTCACGGATCGCGTTGCCGCCGAAGCGGGCGCCGGGCCGGTAGGAGACGCCCGAGTCGAACGGCACGCCCACGACGGCGACGTCGGCGCGGCCGACCTCGTCGAGGCGGGGCAGCCGGGCGAAGGTCGCGGGGCCGGCGTACCGCGGGACGCGGGAGGAGTCGACGGGGCCTCGGGGCGTCTCGTTGCCGTCCATGATTCGTATGCCTTCTTTCTCACGCTTCGTCGCGTATGCACTGCTTCTCGTCCGACCCTACTGGGGCGGGTCGGGGGCTCCCGTCGACCCTAGGCAGCCCTGCGACGGCTGCGAACTGTACGTTTCGTCCATCGCAGGGCCGTCAACCGTACGGGACCGGCAAGGATCGTCCGGGGGCGGCAGGAGCCGACCGGGACCGGCAAGGACCGTCCGGGAGCGGTGAGGAGCGTCCGGGACCGGCGCGGGGGTGCGTGACGCGTGTCCCAGCGTCCGGAACTGCGGGGACGCGCACAGTCGCCTGCCCCACAATGAGACCATGCCGATATCCGCGACGCCCAGCCGCGTCGAACTCGTCGACCACCTCGTCAGAACCCGTATCGCCGGGGACGTCGCCACCCCGCGCGAGAACAACCTCTCGCACTACCGCCAACTCGCGAACGGCGTGCGCAACTTCTGGCTGGGCCTGGAACTCGGCGACCGGTGGACCGACGAGCAGGACGTGCTCGCGGTGATGGCGGAGCGGGTGGGCGTCAACGACGACCCCGAGTACCGCTACGGCCAGGACACCATCGACCCCGAGCTGACGGTCGACGGCCTGAACCGGATGGCGGCCCGGCTGCGCAAGGCGGCCGGGGGCCGGCAGCGGGTGCTGTTCGCCACCGGACACCCGGGCGGCCTGCTGGACGTGCACCGCGCGACCGCCGCGGCCCTGCGCGCGGCGGGCTGCGAGATCGTCGTCATCCCGCCCGGTCTGCAGACCGACGAGGGGTATGTCTGGCAGGTCGCCGACGTGGCGGTGCTCGAGCACGGGGCGACGCTGTGGCACACCCACTCGGGCGAGCCGATGAAGGCGATCCTGACGGCGCTGGAGCGCGCGGGGCGCCCGCTGCCGGACCTGGTCGTCGCCGACCACGGCTGGGCGGGATACGCCGGGCGGCACGGCGTGGACTCCGTCGGCTACGCGGACTGCAACGACCCGGCGCTGTTCATCGGCGAGGCGGAGGGCGTCGTCCAGGTGGCGGTCCCGCTGGACGACCACGTCGTCAGCCCGCGCCACTACGACCCGATGGTCGCCTACCTTCTCGCGGAGGCGGGCCTGTAGGACCGGGGGTTCGGACGGAGGTCCAGGACAGGGGCTCAGTCCGCCCGGGGGACGCGGACCACGCCCTCCTGGATCACCGACACCGCGAGCCGGCCGTCCTGCGTGTAGATGCGGGCCTGGCCGAGGCCGCGGCCGCCGTACGCGGAGGGCGACTCCTGGTCGTACAGGAGCCACTCGTCGGCGCGGAACGGGCGGTGGAACCACATCGCGTGGTCGAGGGACGCCCCCACCACGTCTCCCACGGCCCAGCCGCCGCGCCCGTGCGCGAGCAGCACCGAGTCGAGCAGGGTCATGTCGGAGACGTAGGTGGCGAGGACGACGTGCAGCAGAGGGTCGTCAGCCAGCTTGCCGTTGGTGCGGAACCACACCTGGGAGTGCGGTTCGCGCGGCTCGCCGAACTTCCCGTACGGCGGCTCGTCGACGTAGCGCAGGTCGATCGCCTCGCGGGCCTCCAGGAACCGCTCCACGACCGCCGGGTCGAGGTGGCCGTAACCGCGCAGCCGCTCCTCGGAGGTGGGCAGCGCCACCGGGTCCGGCGAGGCGGGCATCGGCGCCTGGTGGTCGAGGCCCTCCTCGTACGTCTGGAAGGACGCCGAGAGCGAGAAGATCGGCCGGCCGTGCTGGATGGCGACCACCCGGCGGGTGGTGAAGGAACGGCCGTCCCGGATGCGCTCGACGTCGTAGACGATGGGCGCCCCGGGGTCCCCCGCACGCAGGAAGTAGGCGTGGAGGGAGTGGGCCGGCCGGTCCTGCGGGACCGTCCGCCCGGCGGCGACCAGCGCCTGGGCCGCCACCTGCCCGCCGAAGACGCGCGGGACGACGGCGGACCGGGACCGGCCGCGGAAGATGTTCTCCTCGATCTGCTCCAGGTCGAGGAGATCGAGGAGATCCTGTAGTGCGTGGCTCATGGCGTCCAGTTTGTACCGGGCGGTGTTCGCCAGGACCTCAGAGGCCCATGTCCTTGGCGATGATCGACTTCATGATCTCGCTGGTGCCGCCGTAGATGCGGTTGACGCGGTTGTCCGCGTACAGGCGGGCGATCGGGTACTCGTTCATGAAGCCGTAGCCGCCGTGCAGCTGGAGGCAGCGGTCGATCACCCGGTGGGCGACCTCGGTGCAGAACAGCTTGGCGCTGGCGGCCTCGGCCGGGGTCAGCTCGCCGGCGTCCAGCGCCTCGGTGGCGCGGTCGGCGACGGCCTCGGCCGCGTCCACCTCGGCCTGGCAGGCGGCCAGCTCGAACTTGGTGTTCTGGAAGTGCGCGACCGGCTTGCCGAAGACCGTGCGCTCCTGCACGTACTGCTTGGCGAACCGGACGGCGGCCTTGGCCTGCGCGTACGCGCCGTAGGCGATGCCCCAGCGCTCGGAGGCCAGGTTGTGGCCGAGGTAGTAGAAGCCCTTGTTCTCCTCGCCGAGGAGGTTCTCGACGGGCACCTTGACGTCGACGAACGCCAGCTCGGCGGTGTCGGAGGTCTTCAGGCCGAGCTTGTCCAGCTTGCGGCCGATCGAGTAGCCCTCGGACTTGGTGTCCACCACGAGGAGGGATATGCCGTGCCGGCGGTCGTCGGCGCTGGGCGCGTCGGTCCGGGCGCAGACGATCATCTGGTCGGCGTGGACGCCGCCGGTGATGAAGGTCTTGGAGCCGTTGAGGACGTAGTGCGTGCCGTCCTCGCTCAGCTTGGCGGTGGTCTTCATGCCCGCGAGGTCGGAGCCGGTGCCCGGCTCGGTCATCGCGATCGCCCACATCTCCTCGCCGGAGACGAACTTCGGCAGGTACCGCTTCTTCTGCTCGTCGGTGGCGAGCAGCTTGATGTACGGCAGACCGAGCAGGACGTGCACGCCGGAGCCGCCGAACGTGATGCCCGCGCGGGCCGTCTCCTCGTACAGGACGGCCTCGAACTTGTACGAGTCGATGCCGGCGCCGCCGTACTCCTCGTCGACGCGGATACCGAAGACGCCCAGCTCGGCGAGCTTGTAGTAGAAGTCGCGCGGCGCCTGGCCGGCCGCGAACCACTCGTCGTAGACCGGGACGACCTCGGCCTCGATGAAGGCCCGGAGGGTCTCCCGGAACGCCTCGTGGTCCTCGTTGAACACCGTACGGCGCACCGCCGCCACCCTTCTGTGCGCCAAGACCGGCGCCGCTCTCGCGTACCTGGTTGCTCGCCGTGGGGGTTCCTCAATTGGTGGTTGCGGTTCCCTACGGCTAAGCGCTCGCTCAGGGACAACCGTACCGGCGGGTAGGGAAGGGCGTCCAGACCCCTCGGGCCTCAGCGCCCGTAACGCTCGTCACGTACCGGCAGGCGGGCGGCCTGATCGCCGGGGAAGGCTGCTCTCTCGCTTCGAGAGCTCTGCCAAAGCGTCACAGGAGTCCGAGGAAAGCGTCACGGACGTTCCCGACGCCTCGGTCACCCAGGTTCCCGACATCCCGGTCACGGATGAGCCCACGTACACCGGCAAGCCAGTTCCTGGCGCAAGATCCAGGCCAAGTTCAACGTCACGGTTCGGCGAAACGCAAGCGCCGCCCGCCAGGCGGTGAACTCACCCTCACCGAGCGGACCGAGAACCGGGTTCTGTCCGCGGCCCGGGCACCTGTCGAACGAGGCATGGCGCGGCTGAAGTCCTGGCAGATCTTCCGCAGATCCCGCATCAGCCCCAACCGAATGAGCGTCATCACCAAAGCCGTCCTCACCCTGGAGAAGCAACGCTGAAAACGCTCATTGCCACGGCGGCAATCACGGCCATCGACAGGGCATGACTGGGCCTCATGAACTTGCTTGCCCCGAAGCATTGTTCAGCGGTCGTGCTCTTGGCACAAAGTCTGCTGTGGTCTGGCCCAGGACCGTAGCCGTGATCGCTAAGCCTTGGCCATCGCTTTCAGGTCAATGATCGTGCGCGCTGCGAACCAACGAGTCCGGGACCCGCTCCTACTGGGTAGCAGACCGTACTCAGGGGGAGTAATGAATCACCGCTCAAACCGTGTACTCGGCATCACTGTCGCCACGTTAGTCGGCCTCGTCGGTTGCGGCAGCAACAAGCCTGCGTCTGAGTCCCGCTCGACCGCCATGCCTGCGTATGTAGCCGCCTACCGCGCCGGATACACCGTGGGCAAGGCGGTTTATGACTCTTCGGGCAAGGGTGCGGCCGTGCACGAGACCGTGTGGGGCGGCTGCACCCGGCGGGCCCTGGAGGCCGGCAGTGCTGCCGAGGTGGATCGTGGCGCCTGGGTTCAGGGTTGCCTCAACGGCGTCGCCAACACCTCTGAGCAGGTACCCACCGGTCCTGTGACCAAACGGACCCCGGACGCGAAGCTCTTGGAGCAGTTCCGTACCTGGGCTCGCGCCAAGGGCGAAGGGCGGCAAGTCGACCACACCCGCGCGCTGATTGCAGCCCAACTGACCGAACACGACTATGACGTTGAAATAAGCACGGACTACCCGGCAGGGGCCGGAAAGTCTGAATCTGAAACGCTCGCCCACAGCTTCGTTGAGTGGTGGGATGGTGACCATGGCCGGGATGGCATCGCCAGGAACATTCTGATCCTCGGGGCAGATGGCAGAAAGGTGACCGCGCAACGCATCTGAGGGTCGTGCCCCTTGGTGTGGCGTAGGCGATCATTCGTCGGTGGCGGGCAGCAGGGTGTTCTTGTCCGGATAGAGGCTGTCCATGCTCTCGCTGGAGAGGTAGAGGCGGGGGGCGATCCACTCGTTTCTTCCAGAGGCGGCAGATGATCTCCACGAGAGCGCCGAGGGCGACGTCGCCCGGTGCCCAGCAGCGGAAGTAGGAGGTCTCGCCGGTGTAGCGGTGGCGGCGGGCGACAAGCACACTCATCCCGTCCGGCTGAACTGGACTCCGTCCAGCTGGACTCCGCACATGGCGGAGAGTTCACTCACGCCGAGGCGCAACTCGCCAAGTACCGTGCCCACATGGACTGGTGGCATGCCAAGTCGCTGGACCAACAGGCTTCACGTGACTTCATGCACGACATCGCACGCCGACTCTGAGGAACGGCCGTGAGAAACGACATCACCTGGGAAGACCCCTTTTGTGCCGAGGGCAACAACTGCTTCCGCGTAGGCACCGATCTCGACGGCAACGCCAACATCGCCTTCGCCGGTCAGGAGGACACCCCCCTCACCGACAGCCGCGAAGCCCTCCGCACCCTCATCCTGGAGATCAAGGCGGACCACCTCCTGTAGGCCGACAGGGGGCCGCCGGGTCGTAGCCGGGGGCGTCGGGAGCCGTACTGCTCGTCGGCGACCTCCGTCGGTGAGCGGGCGCTCAGCCGCGCGCCCCCGCGTCGCCCGCCGCCGCGAACGCGCCGCGGGCCATGCGGTGCAGCAGCTCGGCCGTGGCCGCGCGGCCGGGGAGGGAGCCCGGGCGGCCCAGGTGCGGGGTGGAGTTCAGCAGACCGAAGACCGAGTGGACCGCGGAGCGGGCCGCGGGCTCGGCGAGGTCCGGGTACAGCGCGCGCAGCGCCTCCACCCACAGTTCGACGTACTGCCGCTGGAGCTGGCGGACCAGCTTGCGGTCGCTGTCGCGCAGGCGGTCCAGCTCCCGGTCGTGCAGGGTGATCAGGGGACGGTCGTCGATCGCGAAGTCGATGTGCCCCTCGATGAGCGAGTCCAGGACTGCCTCCGCCACCGCCGGGCTGGCTCCCGCCTCCGCCACCGTCGGGCCGCCTCCCGCCTCCGGCACCGCCGGGCCGCCGCCCCTCGCCGCCCGGCCGGTACCCGTCCCCGCCCGGTCGGCGTCCGTCCCCACCCTCTCGCCGCCCGCCTCCGCCAGGCGCCGCCTGGCACCGGTCAGCAGCTGCCCGCTGATGCCCACCAGCAGTTCCGCGAGCATCGCGTCCTTGCCGGGGAAGTGCCGGTACAGACCGGGGCCGCTGATGCCGACCGCGGCGCCTATCTCGTCCACCCCGACGCCGTGGAACCCGCGCTCGGCGAACAGCCGCGCGGCCTCCCTGAGGATCTGCTCGCGCCGGGTGGGGGCGTCGGTTCTCGTGGCCATGGGAGCAATTCTAGACAGGGAGGTTAGCGGTCGTTAACCTGAAGGAAATGGTTAACGCTCATTAACAGTCGATCACTGGCGTGAGGGGACCGCGAGGATGGAAGAGGCACCGGAGCTGACGAGCGCGGGCGACCCCGCGTCGGAGGCCTGGCGGGCCAACGAGGAAGCGCACCGCGCACTCGCCGAGGAGCTGCGCGGCAAGCTGGCCGCGGCCCGGCTGGGGGGCGGTGAGAAGGCGCGGGCACGGCACACCGCGCGCGGCAAGCTGCTGCCCCGGGACCGGGTGGACGCGCTCCTGGACCCGGGGTCGCCGTTCCTCGAGCTCGCCCCCCTCGCCGCCGACGGCATGTACGACGGGCAGGCCCCGGCCGCCGGCGTGATCGCCGGGATCGGCCGGGTCAGCGGGCGCGAGTGCGTGATCGTGGCCAACGACGCCACCGTCAAGGGCGGCACCTACTACCCGATGACGGTGAAGAAGCATCTGCGCGCCCAGGAGGTGGCGCTGGAGAACCGCCTGCCGTGCCTCTACCTGGTCGACTCCGGCGGGGCCTTCCTGCCGATGCAGGACGAGGTCTTCCCCGACCGCGAGCACTTCGGCCGGATCTTCTACAACCAGGCCCGGATGTCGGGGGCCGGCATCCCGCAGATCGCGGCGGTCCTCGGGTCGTGCACGGCCGGCGGGGCCTATGTGCCCGCCATGAGCGACGAGGCGGTCATCGTCCGCGGCCAGGGCACCATCTTCCTGGGCGGCCCGCCGCTGGTGAAGGCCGCCACCGGCGAGGTCGTCACCGCGGAGGAACTGGGCGGCGGCGAGGTGCACTCCCGGGTCTCCGGTGTGACCGACCATCTCGCCGAGGACGACGCGCACGCGCTGCGGATCGTGCGGAACATCGTCGCCACGCTCCCCGGGCGCGGCCCGCTGCCCTGGCAGGTGCGGCCGGCCGTGGAGCCCAAGGTCGACCCCTACGGGCTGACCGGCGCCGTGCCGGTCGACTCCCGCACCCCCTACGACGTACGCGAGGTCATCGCGCGCGTGGTCGACGGCTCCCGCTTCGCGGAGTTCAAGTCCGAGTTCGGACAGACCCTGGTCACCGGCTTCGCCCGGATCCACGGCCACCCGGTCGGGATCGTCGCCAACAACGGCATCCTGTTCTCCGAGTCCGCGCAGAAGGGCGCGCACTTCATCGAGCTGTGCGACCAGCGCGGGATCCCCCTGGTGTTCCTGCAGAACATCTCCGGCTTCATGGTCGGCAAGGACTACGAGGCCGGGGGCATCGCCAAGCACGGCGCCAAGATGGTGACGGCGGTGGCGTGCACGCGCGTGCCGAAGCTGACGGTCGTCGTCGGCGGGTCGTACGGCGCGGGGAACTACTCCATGTGCGGCCGGGCCTACTCGCCCCGCTTCCTGTGGATGTGGCCCAACGCCAAGATCTCCGTCATGGGCGGCGAGCAGGCCGCCTCCGTCCTCGCCACCGTCAAGCGCGACCAGCTGGAGGCCGGCGGCCAGGAGTGGCCCGCGGCGGACGAAGAGGCGTTCAAGGACCCGATCCGCGCGCAGTACGAGCGGCAGGGCAACGCCTACTACGCGACCGCCCGGCTGTGGGACGACGGGGTCATCGAACCGCAGGAGACCCGGCAGGTGCTGGGCCTGGCCCTGACGGCCTGCGCCAACGCGCCGCTGGGCGAGCCCCGGTTCGGCGTCTTCCGGATGTGAGGAGGGGACTTCATGTTTGACACAGTGCTCGTGGCCAACCGGGGCGAGATCGCCGTCCGCGTCATCCGCACGCTGCGCGCCATGGGCGTGCGCTCGGTGGCGGTCTTCTCCGACGCCGACGCGGACGCCCGGCACGTCCGCGAGGCGGACACGGCCGTGCGGATCGGCCCGCCGCCCGCCGTCGACAGCTATCTGTCGGTCGAGCGGCTGCTGGAGGCGGCCGCGCGGACCGGCGCCCAGGCCGTCCACCCGGGATACGGCTTCCTGGCCGAGAACGCCGGCTTCGCACGTGCCTGCGCCGACGCCGGGCTGGTCTTCATCGGACCGCCCGCCGAGGCCATCGCGCTCATGGGCGACAAGATCCGGGCCAAGGCCACCGTGCGGGAGGCCGGGGTCCCGGTGGTGCCGGGATCGAGCGGCAGCGGCCTGACGGACGACCAGCTCGTCGCCGCAGCCCACGAGATCGGCGTGCCCGTGCTGCTGAAGCCCAGCGCGGGCGGCGGCGGCAAGGGCATGCGGCTGGTGCGGGACACCGCGGCGCTGGCCGAGGAGATCGCGGCCGCCCGCCGCGAGGCCCGCGCCTCCTTCGGCGACGACACGCTCCTCGTCGAGCGGTGGATCGACCGCCCCCGCCACATCGAGATCCAGGTCCTGGCCGACGGCCACGGGAACGTGGTGCACCTCGGCGAGCGCGAGTGCTCGCTCCAGCGCCGGCACCAGAAGATCGTCGAGGAGGCGCCGAGCGTCCTGCTCGACGAGGCCACGCGCGCGTCGATGGGCGAGGCGGCCGTGCAGGCGGCGCGCTCGTGCGGATACCGGGGCGCGGGCACGGTGGAGTTCATCGTGCCGGGCGACGACCCGTCGGCGTACTACTTCATGGAGATGAACACCCGCCTCCAGGTGGAGCACCCGGTCACCGAACTGGTCACCGGCCTCGACCTGGTGGAGTGGCAGCTGCGGGCGGCGGCGGGCGAGCCGCTGTCCTTCGGCCAGGAGGACGTCCGGCTGACCGGGCACGCGGTGGAGGCGCGGATCTGCGCCGAGGATCCCGCGCGCGGCTTCCTGCCCTCCGGCGGCACGGTGCTCAGGCTGCGCGAGCCGCAGGGCGACGGTGTGCGCACCGACTCCGGGCTCAGCGAGGGCGCCGAGGTCGGCAGCCTCTACGACCCGATGCTGTCCAAGGTGATCGCCTACGGCCCGGACCGGGAGACGGCCCTGCGCAGGCTGCGTGCGGCCCTCGCGGAGACGGTCACGCTGGGCGTGCAGACCAACGCCGGGTTCCTGCGGCGGCTGCTGGCGCATCCGGCGGTCGTGGCGGGCGATCTGGACACGGGGCTGGTGGAGCGGGAGGCGGAGTCCCTCGTCTCCACCGACGTGCCGGAGGCGGTGTACGAGGCCGCGGCGGCCGTACGGCTGGACGCCCTGCGCCCGGCGGGCGACGACTGGGTCGACCCCTTCTCGGTGCCCAGCGGCTGGCGGCTGGGCGGCGTCGCGCGGCCGCCCGCCTTCCACCTGCGCGTCACCGACCCGGTCGCGCACACCCCGCGCGGCACGCATTCCGTCACGGGCGACCGGGTGTCGGTGACGCTGGACGGCGTCCGGCACACCTTCCACCGGGCCGCCGACTGGATCGGGCGCGACGGCGACGCCTGGCAGGTGCGCGACCACGATCCGGTCGCCGCCTCGCTCACCGGGAACGCCCACGCGGGCGCGGACTCGCTCACCGCGCCCATGCCGGGCACGGTGACGGTCGTCAAGGTGGCCGTCGGCGACGAGGTGGCGGCCGGCCAGAGCCTGCTGGTGGTGGAGGCGATGAAGATGGAGCACGTCATCTCCGCCCCGCACGCGGGCACGGTCGCCGAACTCGACGTGTCGCCGGGCTCGACGGTCGCCATGGACCAGGTGCTCGCGGTCATCGCCCCGGCAGCCGCCGCGGCCGCCGCCCCGGCGAAGGAGGACCGATGACGCTCCCCATGGTCGTACCGGACCCGGACCTGCCGGCCCGGGTGCGCATCCACGAGGTCGGCGCACGCGACGGACTGCAGAACGAGAAGACCACCGTGCCGACGGCCGTCAAGGCGGAGTTCGTGCACCGGCTCGCCGGCGCGGGCCTCGCCACCATCGAGGCCACCAGCTTCGTCCACCCGAAGTGGGTGCCCCAACTCGCCGACGCCGAGCAGCTGTTCCCGCTGCTGAGCGACGTGGACGCGGCGCTGCCGGTGCTCGTGCCGAACGAACGCGGACTCGACCGCGCGCTCGCCCTGGGCGCCCGCCGGGTCGCCGTCTTCGCCAGCGCCACCGAGTCCTTCGCCAAGGCCAACCTCAACCGCACCGTGGACGAGGCGCTGGCCATGTTCGAGCCGGTGGTGGCGCGCGCCAGGGCCGAGGGCGTGCACGTGCGCGGCTATCTGTCCATGTGCTTCGGCGACCCGTGGGAGGGCGCGGTGCCGGTCGGCCAGGTCGTGCGGGTCTGCCGCGCCCTGCTCGACCAGGGGTGTGACGAGCTGAGCCTGGGCGACACCATCGGGGTCGCCACCCCGGGCCACGTCCGGGCGCTGCTGACCGCGCTGAACGGACAGGGCGTGCCCACCGGCGCGCTCGGCGTGCACTTCCACGACACCTACGGTCAGGCGCTCGCCAACACCCTCGCCGCGCTCCGGCACGGCGTCACCACCGTCGACGCGTCGGCGGGCGGTCTGGGCGGCTGTCCGTACGCCGAGTCCGCCACCGGAAACCTCGCCACCGAAGACCTCGTGTGGATGCTGCAGGGCCTCGGCATCGACACCGGGGTCGACCTCGGCCGTCTCGTCGCCACGAGCGAGTGGATGGCCGGCCACCTGGGCCGACCCAGCCCGTCCCGCACCGTACGAGCCCTCGGTAACACGACACAGCCCCACAAGGAGCAGTGACCCCGACATGGACCACCGTCTCTCCCCCGAACTGGAAGAACTCCGCCGCACCGTCGAGGAGTTCGCGCACGACGTCGTCGCGCCCAAGATCGGCGACTTCTACGAGCGGCACGAGTTCCCGTACGAGATCGTCCGCGAGATGGGCCGTATGGGCCTGTTCGGGCTGCCGTTCCCGGAGGAGCACGGCGGCATGGGCGGCGACTACCTCGCCCTCGGACTCGTGCTGGAGGAACTGGCGCGGGTCGACTCGTCGGTGGCGATCACCCTGGAGGCGGGCGTCTCGCTGGGCGCCATGCCGATCCACCTCTTCGGGACGCCGGAGCAGAAGCGGGAGTGGCTGCCGCGGCTGTGCTCCGGCGAGATCCTCGGCGCGTTCGGGCTGACCGAGCCGGACGGCGGCTCGGACGCGGGAGCGACGCGCACGACGGCCCGCCTCGACCCCGACACGGACGAATGGGTCATCAACGGTTCCAAGTGCTTCATCACCAACTCGGGCACGGACATCACCGGGCTGGTCACCGTCACGGCGGTGACGGGGCGCAAGCCGGACGGCAGGCCGCTGATCTCGGCGATCATCGTGCCGGCCGGCACCCCGGGCTTCACCGTCGCGAGCCCCTACTCGAAGGTCGGCTGGAACGCCTCCGACACCCGTGAGCTGTCCTTCTCCGACGTGCGCGTCCCGGCGGCGAACCTGCTCGGCGAGGAGGGGCGCGGGTACGCGCAGTTCCTGCGCATCCTCGACGAGGGGCGCATCGCCATCGCCGCGCTGGCGACCGGACTCGCCCAGGGCTGTGTGGACGAGTCGGTGAAGTACGCCAAGGAACGGCGTGCGTTCGGCCGTCCGATCGGCGCCAACCAGGCCATCCAGTTCAAGATCGCCGACATGGAGATGAAGGCCCACACGGCCCGCCTCGCCTGGCGGGACGCGGCCTCGCGGCTGGTGGCCGGCGAGCCCTTCAAGAAGGAGGCCGCGCTGGCGAAGCTGTACTCGTCGACGATCGCCGTCGACAACGCCCGCGACGCCACCCAGGTGCACGGCGGTTACGGCTTCATGAACGAGTACCCGGTGGCCCGGATGTGGCGCGACTCCAAGATCCTGGAGATCGGCGAGGGCACGAGCGAGGTCCAGCGGATGCTGATCGCCCGCGAGTTGGGCCTGACGGACTGATCCGGCGGGGGCCGGCCCCCAGGGCGCCGCGTCGCGTTCGGAGCCGGCTGGAAGCGACCCTGCCCTCCGCGCCCCGCGCGCTCACATCGGACGACCCCTCTGCCGCGGCGGCCTCGTGGACGTATCA